>JBKJQU010000191.1:0-7143 GCA_046594995.1 Aestuariivirga sp. | reverse complement strand
CCCCGAGCGGCACCCCGAATCTGTTTCGATCGAGGAAGACCTCGCCTTCATGGCGGACAAGGCGGAGCATGGCGCGACGCGCGCCATCTCGCAGTTCTTCTTTCACAACGCATTCTTCCTGCGCCTGCGGGACCGCATCGCCGCGCGCGGCATCGATATCGAACTGATCCCTGGCATTCTGCCGATCACCTCGTTCGCGAAGGTGAGCGAGTTCGCGGCGAAGTGCGGCGCCCATGTTCCGCCTGCCCTTGCGCGGCGCTTCCAGGGCCTCGACGAAGACCCCGAAACACGAAACCTCGTGGCGGCCATGGTGGCGGCCGAACAGGTGGATGCACTGCGCCGCGAAGGCGTGACGCACTTCCACTTCTACACTTTGAATCGCGCCGACCTCGTCTACGCCATCTGCCGCGTACTGGGCTTGGGGAGTGTCGCCGAAGCGGCGTGAAGGCCTCTCTTGGCATCGGTTTTCGACGCGAAAACATCGCTTTTTCACGTGCGATTTGAGGGCGGATAACCTGACACTATCAGGCTTGCTCGGCGTGCATGGGGGTCGATACCGCGCCGGCCTGCAGCTGACAGTGTCAGGCACGCGTAGCGCGCATGCGGTCACTGCCACGGCGGCCTGAAGTTGACTGCGGTACGGAAACAGGTCCGGGAAATGCCTTGACAGCATCAGGCAATCTAGGTATAGATTCCTCTATGTGCCGGATGCCAACGATCCTCCGCCTGAGCGTCCATCCCGAACGAAAGCCCGAGCCTGTTGCGGCACCTGCTCCGCCGCCCGAACCACCGGTGGCCGAATGCGCCGCCTTCATCCGCTACTGCCGCGACAGCCTTGTGCCCCTGATCGACCGCTCAGCCGGTGTGACGGTAAAGGAGCTTCGCATCCTGAAGGATCTGCGATCCGAACGCGGCGACTGCGCCGCGAGCGTGGCTAAAAGACTTGTCATCGACGATGGCGAAATGAGCCGGCTGACGGCCAGGCTGGCGGCGAAGGCGTGGCTTGAACGGTTACCAGGGCTGAACCGCCGCAAGGCCGCGCTGCGGCTGACCCCCACTGGCCGGGCGCTTGTGGACCGCAGCAACTGGGCCGAACACGTGATGCTGGAAGCACGGCTTGAGGGTTTGAGCGCGGAGGAACAGGACAAGCTGCGGAAGGCAATGGCAGTGGTGACGGAGTTGTTGTGCGGCGAGGGTGTGTGAATGAGTGCGGGGTCGGCAGGCCCTCATCCGGCCTTCGGCCACCACCGGGTCAAGCCCGGTGGCAGGCTCTTCTCCCATGCTTTGCAGGGGCGAAGGCGCATGAGGCGAACCGCCTTCTCCCGCGTCTTCGTGGGAGAAGGTCCCGACAGGGGGATGAGGGCTGGTGCCCCGGGTGTGGACAAAAAAGCGGCGGGAGTGTGGAGTGTCTGCACCGGCCATCGGTAACCTGAGCTTGCTGCAGCAGTGAATTCAGGATATATATCCAGCTATAGCCAGGAGTGGTGCCCATGAGCAATGCCGCACAGAAAAAAGCGGTCCGGAATTATCGCGCGCGCCTGACCCGGCGTGGCGTGGCGCGCTTCGAGATTCAAGGTCTGGACTCGGACCGTGACCTGATCCGCGCGCTCGCCCGCCGCCTGGCCGATGACAGCCCCGATGCAAGGCAGGCGCGAGCAATCGTGCAACAGATCGTATCGGGCGAACCGCCAAAACCGGGTGGCATTCTTGAGGCGCTGCGCCGCTCACCGCTGGTTGGCGCCGACCTTGATCTCGAGCGGCCGCGCGAGCATGGACGCAAGGTCGATCTGTGACGCGCTATCTTCTCGATACCAACATCATCAGCAATGCCGTGAAGCCGAAGCCGTCGGAGGCCCTTCTCGCATGGATGCGGGAACAGCACGATGCCGACCTGTTCATCGCCGCGCTGACGCTGGCCGAGATACGTCGCGGCATTCTTGAAAAATCCAAGGGCAGGAAGCACGATGCGCTGCAAAAATGGTTCGCCGGACCTGAGGGACCGCAAGCGCTCTTCGATGGGCGCATACTGCCGTTCGACGCCAAGTCCGCGCTGATCTGGGCGCAACTGATGGCCTCGGGCAAGGCCGCCGGAACGCCGCGTAGCGCGCTTGACATGATCATTGCCGCTATCGCCGAGGCCAATGATTGCGTGCTGGTGACGGACAACGACAAAGACTTTGCGGGGATCACGTTCATCAACCCGCTGCGTGGTTGGTAGGGTTGGTTACATCGGCCGCAGCGCTGCGGTTGCAGCAACTGGGCCGAACAGCTTCAGTCCACGCCGTCGAAAGCGAGGCGGCGGCATACATGTGTCATGCGATCAGTATACAGGCGGCATCATAGCCTCAGGCAACCGCTTCGGTGACGTGCTACGTTGCCGCCACGTATTGGTAGGCGCTATCCTTCCTTTCGGCATAGCCGACGCCCGGATAGGGCCAGTGGAAACCGAGCATCTTCGTTTTGTCGGTGGCGGCGCGGTCCAGCAACGCCTTGCGTTTGGCGACGGCAAGATCGTGGATCGCGTCAAAGGCCAGGGACCACTCCGGGTGGGGGAAATACATGGCGGGCAGGCCGATCGCATCGCCGACGATGATCAATTCGTCGTCTCCCGCCACTTCAAAGGACATGTGCCCCGGCGTATGCCCGGCGGTGTCGAGCGCGCGGATGCCGGAAACAATGTCGTCTCCCGGTTTCACCATCGTGACGCGATCCTTGGCGCCATTGAGATGCTTCTGGGCGCCGAGTACGAAGGGATGCATCTCCTTGGGCATCTGGGTGAGAATGTCCTTGCCCATCCAGAAATCCCATTCAGCAGCGGCGCAATAATACGAGGCGTTGGGGAAATTCAGCGCGCCGCCGGAATTCACCGTCGCCCAGATGTGGTCGGGATGGGCATGGGTGAAGACAACCTTGGTAATCGATGCCGGATCGATCCCGGCGAGTTTCAGATTTTCCATGAGTTTGCCGGCCGAAGGTTGGAACTCGCTGCCTGAACCGTTGTCGAACAGGACGAGGTCAGCGCCTGACTTGATGAGGGTCACGTTGGCTGGTACCTGCGCCTCGCTGCCCGTGACACCGGCCGCCGCGAGAATTGCTTTCAGCGCTTCCGGCGGCGCATCGGGCGCGAAGACGCCGGTTGGCAGGACAAGGTGGCCGTCGCTGATCACCGTCACATCAACGGTGCCATGCTTGAAACTGTGCGGGCCGGCTAGCGCCAGGACACTTTTCGGCAATAGCCCGGTGGTGACCAAGCCAGCGGCAACTGCAAGGAACTTGCGGCGATCGAGAACGTAAAGCGGTTTGAAATCCAGCATGATCGTTCCTTCCAACCTTGTAGGTGGATACACATGCTAGTCCTTTGCGGGCAAAGTAGCGAGCACCATTTCAAAATTTGGTTGGCCCTTGCTGGTTTGCTATTGAGGATTGCTTAGTGTTGGCAATTAAACGCTAAACTTGTTCTGAAGCGGAATAGCCACACATCGCACCAGACGGACGATTTGATCAAACGGCACTCAAATACTGTATCATTGAAATCTATCATGCAGCAATAATGCTGATTCCGGCTTTGGCCGGAATGATTGCTGAGTTCAGGTTGACAGGCCCTCATACGGCCTTTGGCCACCACCGGGTCAAGCCCGGTGGCAGGCTCTTCTCCCATGGCTACGCCACGGGAGAAGGCGCAATGCCGACAAGTCGGCGAATGGTGAAAGACTGAAGCGCGGTTTTGCTGAGATGCGCCTTCTCCTGTGCTTGCATGGGAGAAGGTCCCGACAGGGGGATGAGGGCTTTGGCAGCTTGTAAAGATAGAAGTTGCAGAGCGTGTTGTTGGCAGGCCCTCATCCGGCCTTTGGCCACCTTCTCTCATGGCTGCGCCACGGGAGAAGGCGCAATGCCGACAAGCTGGCGAATGGCGAAGGACTGAAGCGCGCTCTCGCCGCAATGTGCCTTCTCCCGTGCTTGCATGGGAGAAGGTCCCGGCAGGGGGACGAGGGCTTTAGCCGCGTGTGAAGATGGAAGTGGCGGAGTATCGGGTTGGCAGGCCCTCATCCGGCCTTCGGCCACCTTCTCCCATCCATTGGACGGGAGAAGGCGCAATGCCGACGAGCCGGCGAATGGTGATGCTTGAACACTTATCCGTGACCCACTGTGAAGCGCATGCCCGAAACTATTGCGAGGTTGCTGCCGTTGTTCAGGCACGGCGTAAACAGTGACTTACAACGCAAAGGAAAATTTCATGCGCTATGTTGTTCTCATGCTGGCGGGTATCGGACTCGCAACACCTGTTATGGCTGCCCACGATCTTGGCACGCCTCCTGGCCAGGCCGCGGCAACGGGTATTGACCGCAACAAAGATGGCAGAATCAACGGCAAGGATTATGCTCCCGGGCAATCGGCGGCCGAGGATGCCGCAGTGGACAACAATGGGGACGGCAAGATCAACGGCCGGGATTATGCCCCGGGTCAAATCCCCGCCAGGTCCAACACATATTCCCGCTGAAAGAGCGGAGAGTACTGAAAAATAAAAGCGCGCGGTCCTCTGAGGCCGCGCGCTTCTTTTGGTTCCACTGCCTCAGCGCGTTCTGTCATTGAACGGCCCGCTGCCGCTGCTGTGTAGTTCTAGACTTCGTTCCGCGCCCAGACCTTGGCGATGGCGGGATGTGCGGTCACGTTCTCGTACATTGCCTTGAGGTTCGGATGCCTGGCGAACAACACGGGCACCTCCGGTGCCCATGAGCAGAGCATCGCGGCGTAGATGTCGAGCGCGCTCATGCTGGTGCCCAGCATGAAGGGCTTGTCGCCCAAAGCTTCCGCATAGATCTCGAACTCGCGCGTCATGGATTTCACCGCATGCGCCTTGATGCCATCGCACTCGGCGGTGTTGGCGGTGAAGCGTTCGGGATAGAACATGCGAAGGTCGCTGCCATAGATGGCGGTTGCGAGGAACAGCATCCAGCGCAGATAATCCGTCCGCTCGGGCGCGGTGATGGCGGGTGCCAGGGCGGCAGCGCCATGAAGATCCGCGAGATGGATCATCATCGCGGCACTTTCCGTCATGATCCTGTCATCGGGCAGCGTGAGGGTTGGCACTTCCGCTTTTGGATTGATGCGATGGAAATATTCTGGCAACGAACCATCGGCATTGCGGTCCAGATCATGGACCTTGTAATCGGCGCCGCAGGCTTCAAGCAGAGCCTCGACGGCCATGGAGCCCGCGCCCTTGCGGCAATAGATCGTGTACATGCTTAAGCTCTCCCTCTTTGTTCACACTATAATTGCAGGATGCTCAATGAGAAGTGTCTTGCGTTGCATGGGGCTACGTGAAATGCCATGGTGATCGACACCGATTTTCACCGGCGGGACATGCCGAAACACTCAAGCTTACTGGCGCCCAAGAAAATGCGCTTCAGCTATTCGACGGCTGACCAGCCTGCGTTTCAGCGTGCCGTGATCCAGACGATCGAGCGGTTCGGCGGGCAGCGCAAGCTGAAGAAGCTCTATTTCCAGCACCAGAAAAGCGTGAAGGGCGGCGAGAATTTCTTCGACGCGGCGATTCGCCTGCTGCGCATGAAATTGGAATATGACGAGGCGGCCCTTGCGGCAACGCCCGCGACGGGCCCCGTCATCTTCATCGCCAATCACCCTTATGGCGTGCTGGACGGAATCACGCTGACATGGCTGGCGACGAAAGTGCGGCCCGACACCAAGGTGCTGGCGAACGACGTGCTCTGCCAGGCGCCGGAAGCCGCCGCCAATCTGCTGCCCGTGGCCTTTGCGCCGACGCGCGAGGCGCGCGAAACCAATGTGAATTCAAGGCTGCAGGCGCAGGCCTGGCTGAAGGATGGCCACGCCATCGGGATCTTTCCGGGCGGCGGCGTCTCGACCTCCGAAAAGCCGCTGAAAGGCCCGGCGGTGGACTTGCCCTGGGCTCCCTTCACGGCGAAACTGTTGCGCATGTCGAGGGCCACTGTCGTGCCGGTGTTCTTCGTCGGGCAGAACTCGCGCCTGTTCCAGCTCGCAAGCCACACCAGCCTGACGCTGCGGCTGTCGCTCGTCTTCCGCGAAACGGCGCGGCGCATCGGCTCGCGCCTGAAAGTGCGGGTGGGCGCTCCCATTCCCTTCGAAGAGATCGCCCATATCGAGGATCGGGGCGCCCTGGTGATGGAATTGCGCAAACGCACCTTCGGATTGGCGCGGCCTGAGGACATCAAGGGCTCGAACTTCGAGCTTCACCTGCGCGAGGCCCGGATCAAGGGCGCGAAGGCCAAGGGCGAGGACTGAGACGGCCTCAAGCCGGAACTTCTGTACGATTGGTGACTTTGAAATGCCATGACCCTCACCCTTAATCCTGTTTGCCTGAACCCGTTGGCGCGCCTGTCATTGGCGCTCGTCCTCGCGTGGATGCTGGCATTCCTACCCGGCCATGCGATCGCCAATCCGCGATGCGAGGCCACAAGCTATGTGCAGACCGTGGGCGAAGCCTATGACCGCGCTTCGCGCTCCGGCAGTTCCTCGGCCTTCGCCACCGCGGCCGCGCGTTATACCGATCTCCGGTCGTTGAGCCTGTTCGCGCTGGGGCGTTACCGGAAGGACCTGCCGAAATCGCGCGAGGGCGAGTATCTGGCCCTCACCCGCAGCTTCATCGGCGCGTTCATGGCTGACAACGGCAAGGGCTTTCGCGCTTCGGAACTGGTGGTGGTGAATTGCCGGCAATCCGGCAGCACCATTCTGGTGGATGCGCGCCTCTCCACTGGCGGCAAGGTGATGTTTCGCCTGTCGAAGCGCGGCGGAGGCTATCGCGTGCAGGATGTGAACATGCGGGGCATCTGGCTGGCCCAGCAGCTGCGATCGACCTTCGTCGGCACGATCAGCCGCAGCGGTTCAATCGACGGGCTGTTCAAATATCTGAAAAGCTAGCGTGTGCCCACGATGAACAGGCGTGGGAAACGCAGCAGCACGGTGCCTTCGGCATCAGCCTGATAGGCTTGCGCCAGGCGCTGCTCGTATTCCGCGAGGAAGGCTTCCTGCATTTCCGCACCCAGCGGATTGAGATAGGGCCTGAGGCCCGTCGACTTCACCCATTCCACGATGCCGCGAACGCCTTGCAGCGGATGATTGTAGATCGTGTGCCAGATATCGAGCCGC
>JBKJQU010000137.1:0-6354 GCA_046594995.1 Aestuariivirga sp. | reverse complement strand
TCGTCGCCAACTGAAATCATGCCGCCCGACAATACCTGCGCCGCGCGCTGGCTCCCGACTGGCGCGGCGGCGTCACTGCGCAGGTATTGTCGGGCGGCATGATTTCAGTTGGCGACGAGGTGCGCGTCTTGCGCGAGATCCTCCAGCGCAAGGCGCTCTTGCCGGGGTGATCGCCGCGGCGTAACTTGAGTGCCATGTCACAGCATGTTTCCACGAAGCGTATCACGGCACCCGAGATCACCGCGCGAAAAGGCGGCGACCCTATCGTGTCACTCACGTCCTATCACGCGCATACGGCGGCCATTGCCGACAAGTATGTGGACTTCCTGCTGGTGGGCGACTCGCTCGGCATGGTGATGCATGGATTCGAGTCCACACTTCCCGTTCCGCTAGACCTCATGATCCTGCATGGCCGCGCGGTGATGCGCGGGGCGAAGCGTTCGCTGGTCGTCGTGGACATGCCGTTCGGCTCCTATGAGGAGAGCCCGGCGCAGGCGTTTCGCAATGCGGCGATGGTGATGAAGGAAACGCAATGCGGCGCCATAAAGCTGGAAGGCGGAAAGCGCATGGGCGAGACGATCCGCTTCCTCACCGAGCGCGGCATTCCGGTGATGGCGCATATCGGCCTCACGCCGCAGTCGATCAACATCCTCGGCGGCTTCAAGACGCAAGGCCGCCGCCACGACCAGTGGGCCATCATCGAGGAGGATGCACAGGTGGTGACCGAGTCCGGTGCCTTCGCCGTGGTGCTCGAAGCGGTGGCGGAACCCCTGGCCGCCAAGATCACGAAGGAAATCCCCATCCCCACCATCGGCATCGGCGCATCACCCGCCTGCGATGGCCAGATCCTCGTGATGGAAGATATGCTGGGCCTCAGTCCCCGCGTTCCGAAGTTCGTCAAGGAATTCGGCAAGGTGGGTGCGGCAATCGAGAACGCCATCAAGATGTATGCCGACGAGGTAAAGGCCAGAACCTTTCCCGGTACGGCGAACATCTATGAGATGAAGGACTGATTATCCTCATCATCTTGCCGCCACAGACCCGCCCTAGCCTTGGCCATGAATCATGTGAGACGGCTCATGGCTATCACCCGGCGGTATTTCTTTGGGGCTGCGGCGGCATTTGCCGTTTCGCCCCGTCTCTCCCTTGCGCAGACGGCGGATGACGGTTTCATCGCGGTGAAGGCGGGGAAGGTCTCGCTTGGCCTGCTCGAAGATGGCGCTGGCCGCACCGAGGCCTGGATGTTCGGGCCTGGTCCGGAACCGCTGGTGATCCGCGCCAGGCAGGGCGCGGAACTCAAGCTCCGCTTCAGCAATGAACTCGACCAGGAGATCTGGCTGCATTTCTTTGGCGTGCGGGGCCCGTCCGAGTTGATGACCATCAACGTGCCGCCAGCCGGCGCACCCGTCGACTGTGTATTCACGCCGCCCGATGCCGGAACGTTCTGGATTGGTCCGATGGCGGATGTTTCGCGTGCCCGCGACATGGGGCTTATCGCGGTGCTGGTGGTGGAAGAGGCACAGCCGCCCGCCGCTTTTAACGAGATGGTGCTGGTTCTCGACGACTGGAAGCTCGATGAGGCTGGCGCCATCGAGGGCGGCTTCGGCAATGTGGAAGCGATGGTGGGCGAGGGGCGGCTTGGCAACTGGTTCACCGTCAACAACCGGTTCCGGCCACAGCTGCCGCTGAAGCCATCGCAATTCACCAGGCTCAGGCTGCTCAACGTGGCAAACGTGCGCGCCATGGGCGTGTTGTTCAAGGGGCAGGACCCGCTGCTGATCGCGCGGGACGGCCAGCCGCTGAACCCGGCACCACTGGACGAGAAGGCCCTGCTGCTGGCGCCGGGCCAGCGCGCCGATCTTCTGGTGAGCGCGGAGGAAGGCGACATCCGCATCGCGCTCGACCTGTTCGAGGACGTGGTCGAGATCGCCTACCTGACGGCACCCACGAGGGGAACGCCGCCCGCCATCGACGACAATTTCGCATTGCCGGAAAACCCCGTTCCGCCGCTTCCCGCCCTGACCGAGATCGATACCTTCCGCATCCTGCTCGAGGGTGGCATCAAGGGCGGGCTCAAGTCGGCAAAACTCATGGGCGAAGAGCGCGATCTCCGCACGCTGCTGGAGAACGGCAAGGGCTGGGCGATGAATGGCGTCGCGGGGCCATCTCCCGAGCCGATGTTCTCAGTCGCGAAGGGCGAAACGGTGCTTCTCGAAATCGACAATCGCACGGCCTTCGCGCAGGCGCTGCACATTCACGGTCATGCCTGGCAGGAGATCGGCGAGGAACCCTCCGGCATCTGGCAGGATACCGTGGTGGTGCCTTCAGCCGAGGTGACGACACTCGCCTTCGTGGCCGATAATCCCGGCACATGGGCCATTCACAGCCTCATTGCAGAGCGCGCGGACGGCGGAATGATCGGATTCTTTCGTGTAAACGATTCCGCTCCTGAACTTTAGATTGTATTAACGATTTCGCCCCCTAATCCCTGATCAGGGATTCGCTTCATGGGGATGGGCATGTTCTTCGAGGTTCTGGGCTTCCTGTCGGGTGTTGCCGCCATCGGCGCGGCATGGATGCTTCTGCTGCGGTACGAACGCTTCAAGGTGCTGAGCGGGTTTTACTCCTCCAAGACCTCCAGTGCCCAACGTGACGGAAATGCCTTGATTTGGCCTAGCCGCTGATTTACGCCGCTCCTCAACCAATATTGGTGAACCGAGGAGCCTTCAGCTTTGAGTGATGAATCCCTGTTTCGTGAGGTGGATGAGGAAGTCCGCCAGGAACAGTTCCAGAAACTGTGGGCCCGCTTCGGCAATCTGATCATTGCCGCGTGTTTTGTCGTCATTGCGGGCGTCGCCGGTTTCAAGGGCTGGCAATACTGGCAGGAAAAGCAGGCGCAGGAGGCAGGCGCCAGCTTCTTCACATCCCTAAAGCTCGCGCAGACCGGCAAGGCCGACGAAGCGCTGAAGCAGTTCGAAACCATCGATCACAAGGGCTTTGCCGTGCTTGCGCGGATGCGCACGGCCAATCTGCTCGCCTCGCAGGGAAAGACCGACGACGCCGTGAAGATTTATGACGCGGTTGCAGCGGACGCATCAGCCGATGTGGCAATGCGCGACCTGGCCCGCATGCGGGCTGCCGTGGCGCTGGCCGACAAGGAGGCTCCCGCCGGTCTCGAAGCCCGCCTCAAGGCATTCGACGTTGCCGGCAATTCCTGGCGGCATGCGGCGCGTGAGATCATGGCCGGCGCATTGTGGCGCTCTGGCGATGCCATGGGGGCTGACAAGATGGTTCAGGAGATCCTGGCCGATCCGGAAACGCCCGCCACCATCCGCCAGCGCGCAAATGTGCTGGCCGAACTTCTGGCGCCGCAGCTGGCAAAGAAATGACAATGCTCCGCACAGCGATCCTCGTTGCCGCGCTGGCCGCCGTTCTCGGTGGCTGCAGCACCATCAACAAGATGACGGGCAGCGTGGACAACACGGTGCTTCCGGGCCAGCGTGAAGAAGCCATCCCCGGCCGCGCCAAGTTCCCCGAATCCGATTCCACGTCCACTGCATCGACGGCGGCACCGGGTCCGGCACCATCGGAAGCGGCGACATCCACATGCAGCGCCGATGATCCAGCCTGTGCGCCGCCTGCGGGCGACGACACGTTCAGCGATCCGCAATGACGGCCACCGTCGCCATTCTCGGGCGCCCGAATGTCGGCAAATCAACGCTCTTCAATCGTCTCGTCGGCCGCAAGATCGCGCTCGTCGATGACCAGCCCGGCGTCACGCGAGACCGGCGCGAGGGGGAAGCCAGGCTTGGCGACCTGCGCTTCCGCCTGTTCGATACGGCAGGCCTCGATGATGCCAAGGGCGATTCACTCGAAGCCCGCATGAGCGCGCAGGCCGAAACCGCGGTCGACGATGCGGACGTCGTGCTTTTCGTCATCGATGCGCGCGTGGGCATCACGCCCACTGACCGCGAATTCGCCGAGCGCGTGCGCCGCCGCGGCAAGCCTGTCGTCCTCGTTGCCAACAAGGCCGAGGGCAGGGGCCAGAACGACGGCGTGCTGGAAGCCTATGAACTGGGCTTCGGCGAGCCGCTGCCCATCTCCGCCGAGCATGGCGAGGGTCTCGACTTTCTCTACGATGCACTTCTTCCGTATACGGAGGACGCCGGCAACAAGGAGGGCGACGAGCGTGGCGACGGCCCCTTGCGCCTCGCCATCATCGGCCAGCCCAATGCCGGCAAATCCACATTGGTGAACGCCATTCTTGGTGAAGAGCGCATGCTGACCGGTCCTGAGGCCGGCATCACGCGCGATGCGATCTCGTCCGACTTCGAATGGCGCGGCCAGCAGATCAGGCTATGGGACACGGCGGGCATCCGCCGGAAGTCGCGCGTCGTCGGCAAGATCGAAAAGCTCGCCGTATCGGATGCGCTGCGCGCCATCCGCTTTGCCGAATGCGTTGTCGTGCTCATTGATGCCTCACTGCCGATCGAGCGGCAGGATCTGGCGCTCTGCGATCTCGTGGCGCAGGAAGGCCGCGCCGTCGTGCTGGCGCTGTCGAAGTGGGATCTCGTCGAGGAAAAGCAGAAGAAGCTGAAGGAAGTGCAGAGCGATCTCGAGGACGTGCTTCCGGAAATCCGCGGCGTTCCGGTTGTTACCATTTCGGCAAAGCAGGAGCGCGGCATCGACAAGCTGCTGGAAGCCGTGCTGGGCGCCATGGAAAAGTGGAACAGCCGCATTTCGACCGCACAGCTCAACCGCTGGCTCGAAGCGGCAATCGCCCGCAATCCGCCGCCGGCACCGTCTGGCCGCCGCATCAAGATCCGCTATGCCACGCAGGCCAATGCGCGGCCGCCGACGTTTGCGGTGTTCGGAAACCAGCTCTCCAAGATGCCGGAAAGCTACACGCGCTATCTGATGAACGGCTTGCGGAAAGATTTCGAACTCTGGGGCGTCCCCATCCGCTTCAGCCTGCGCGGGGGCAAGAACCCGTTCGACAAGGACCGCTGAAATCCTTTTCTCGGGGAACCGGCTCTCGAGATGGCGCGTTCGCCACGGAGACCCTTATCAAGGAGCGTCCAGATGTTTCTCCGTGTCGACAAGTTACAGATCGAGCTTCCTGCCCCCCTGAAGCAGGATCCCAATGCCGCTGCGGCCCTGCAGGAGCTGCTTGGCGGCAAGTACGGGGAGATGTCCACGCTCGGCAACTACATGTTCCAGAGCTTCAACTTCCGCAGCAAGACGAAGCTGCGCCCGTTCTACGAACTGGTCGCGGCCATTACGGCTGAGGAACTCGGCCATGTCGAGCTCGTCAGCAATGGCGTTGCCATGCTGGCCAATGGCCCTGACAACGATGATGATGAAAAGATGGGCGGCGACATTTCGGATGCACCTTTTGCGGACATGGCGGATACCCGTCTGGCTGCTGCCTTCTTCTCGCATGGCGGGGGCGCGACGCCTGTCAACAGCAACGGCATGTCGTGGAACAATGACTTCATTACCACCACCGGCAATGTCATCTTCGATCTCCTGCACAACTTTCATCTCGAATGCGGAGCACGGCTGCACAAGCTTCGGGTCTATGAAACACTGACCGATCCGACAGGCCGCGAGGTCTGTGGCTATCTGCTGGTGCGCGGCTCGGTTCATGCCCATGCCTATGCGCTGGCGCTCAAGAACCTGACTGGCGTCGCGATCGAGAAAATGCTGCCGACACCCAACATCCCGCTCGGCAATATTCCCGAATGCCAGAAATATCTGGACGAGGGTTCGCACCGGCGGCTCTACACTTTCAGCCCGGATGACTACAAGGTCATGTCCGGCATCTGGGGCAACGGCGAAATGGCGCTGCCTGATGATCCGCCAGGTGAACTCGTGGTCGTCGAGGGCATGCCCGACGGCGGCAAGATTCATCAGTTGTCCGGCGTTCCCTCAGCCTTCACGCCCGACTATGCGCCCGAGGAGATGATGGAAATCGCCACCAAGCTCTACAAGGCATCGCGAAAGTAGAACAGGGGAAGGGCGCCCTCGGCGAGGACAGGCGGTGTCCTCATTACCCTCATGCTGAGGTGCCCTGTGAAGCAGGGCCTCGAAGCATCCCCCCGTGGCGCACCCTTCGAGGCTGCGTTCCGCAGCACCTCAGGGTGAGGATGTCGGGATGGGCTTCCGCCACACAATAACTTTGCCATCCCCGGAATAAATCCGGGGATGGCAGCTTCTTATGTCAAAACCTCAGCGTCACCTGGCCCAGATGTTCAAAATTCACTTCGATGGCATCGCCGAAATTGGCCGCGAAGAATTCCGTGATGACGCCCGTGGTGATGATCTCGCCTTCTTTCAGGCCCATGCCATGCT
>JBKJQU010000038.1:0-4159 GCA_046594995.1 Aestuariivirga sp. | reverse complement strand
GACGCCATCCTCGGTCTTGCCCCATACAACAGCCACGTCCGCAATAGGCGAATTCGATATCCAGGTTTTGGAACCGTTCAGCACATAGCCGCCGTTGACCTTCGCGGCCTTGGTCTTCATGCCGCCAGGGTCGGAACCCGCATCGGGCTCCGTCAGGCCGAAGCAGCCCACCCATTCCCCTGTCGCCAGCTTCGGCAGATACTTCTTCTTCTGGGCCTCCGTGCCGTAGGCCTCGATCGGATGCATCACGAGCGAGTTCTGGACGCTCATGGCGGAACGGTAACCGGAATCGACGCGCTCGACCTCGCGCGCCACCAGCCCATAGGCGACGTAGCCAAGGCCCGATCCGCCATATTCTGCCGAAGTCATTACGCCGAGGAAGCCCATCTCCCCCATCTCGTTCATGATCTCGCGGTCGAAGCGCTCCTCCCGGAACGCCGATTTCACGCGCGGCTGCAGCTTGTCCTGGGCAAAGGCCTTGGCCGAATCGCGGATCATCCGCTCCTCGTCGGTGAGCTGTGCTTCGAGATCGAGCGGGTCTTCCCAGTTGAATTCGGCGGTGGCCATGTAAACACTCCTTGAAACTTAGCCCTAATGAGCAACGCCGCCCACAAAAGTCAATTCGGCGAAATGACCGGTGTCTTGAAGCGCCACAAGTCGGCGCGGTGCACGATCCAATTCTGCAAGTTCCGTGTTTCCGGTCTACTTGCGGTCGCTGAGGTTCCATATTTCCTGAGCGATGTAGATCGCCGGTCTCGCCTTTTTCATCTCCTGGAGAATTCCCAAGTTCACCAGCGTCTCGAGATCGGACTGAGCCGTTGGAAATGTCACATCTCCAAGTTTTTGGGCCTCGGCAACTGTGATCCATTCTTTCGTGAAGAGTGAGTCGACTATGGTTGCCAGTCGATGGTTGCTTCGCCCCGTCAAGGCCCTTTCGCGTAATTGCTGTTGCAGTTCGATGATCTGATCGACTTTGGCCGTGGCGGCAATACTGCTCTTGCGGACAATGTGCAGGAAGAACGTCAGCCATTTCTCCCACAGCCCTTGCGAAGACACTGCAAAGAGTCTGTCGACGTATTCCGTTCTGTGTTTTTCGATCTCGGCGCTGATGTGCAACAACGGATGCTCGACCAGTTTTAGCTGTTGCGCCATAAGCGTTACAAGCATCCGGCCAATTCTACCGTTGCCGTCGCTAAAGGGGTGGATTGCTTCGAATTGGTAGTGTGCCAGCCCAATGTCCAGAAGTTCCGCGCCGGGCGAGCGGGTTTCGCGATTGATGAATATTTCCAACTGATTCATGCAATCGATGGTCTGAGCGGGTGGCGGGGGAACGTAGCGCGCGGTTGCCTCGTCGTCGCCGGTCCTGCCGATTGCGTTCTGGGTCGTCTTGAATTCGCCTGGACGTTTTCCCGCTCCGCGTTGTGGTGACAGTCCGGCAAGCAGTGTCCTGTGTGCAGAGGTGATTACGCGATTGGATATCGGCAGATTCTCGAGGAGCCTGTTGGCTTCACCGATGGCTCGGACATAATTGTATGCTTCCCGTGCATTGTCGTCTTGCAGACTCGGCGGTGCCAATTGCTCCAGTAGCATATTGTCGATTGTCGTGATTGTTCCTTCGATTGCCGATGACGTGAGGGCCTCTTTGCGAATGAGAGGCGTAATCAACATATATGGGTTTTGCAGGCGGCGGGTCGCACCCTTCAGTTCACCAATGGCGGTGGCCGCGGCGCCGAGCCCCAATGCGATCTCGCTCATGTCGATTTTGGGCGGTAGAGCTGGTGGAACGAATGCCCATGGTCCATTGGCAGTTTTGGTGAGGAATGAGCGTTGGATCTCGGTGAAGTCATCAATATTCATGGTTTCAATTCAAATTTTAGGGCTGTTTCTTTAAGTAGGCCCCCTCCAATTAAAAAATCAACCCTGTTTTTTGAATTCAACGCCACGAATTCAAATTTCCGGCTAGTTTCTTTAATTCAGCGCACAAGCGCCGAAAGCACCTTGAATTCCGCCGTCCCGGCTCGGCTCAGCAGTTCGAAGACCACCATTTCGGTGTTGACGACGGAGACGCCGTTCTGCCGCATCCGGTCCAGCGCCAGCGCGTGGGAGGAGGGCGCGCGTGACGACATGGCATCCGCCACCGCGAACACGGCAAAGCCCGCCGCCGAGAGGTCCACGGCCGTCTGCAGCACGCAGACATGTGCCTCGATGCCCGCCAATATCACAAGCGGCCGGTTATTTTCGTGGTGCCCGATCATGTGATCCTTGATCGCCGGGTTTTTCCAGCACGAGAATGCGAGCTTCTCGAAGACCGTGGCGCTGCCGAGTTCGGCTTTCAGTCCGGCAACCGTATGCCCCAGTCCATTCGGATACTGCTCAGACACCACGATCGGCAGGCCCATCGCTTTCGCGGCCCTGAGCAGTATGGCACAGCGCGATTCGACATCTGCCGGAGAAGCCATGGCCGACAACAGGCGTTCCTGGACGTCAACAAGAAGCAGGGTGGATTTCTGGCGATCAATCAGCATTCCCGACCATATGATGTCAGGATGCCAAACGGCAATGTCTTCAATTGGATGAAAAGCCGGGCGGAAGCTCGCTGTCGGTCAGCACCGGTTGACCCCTCCGCCGCATGTCATCCCGTGCCTTGCCGATTAAGATGGCCATGAGATGGTTTCTCGGCATGTCCGCAATCACAAGACCAAGGATCGAACAAAGTTTCTCCTCGAAATCCGCCGAGCCGAGATCAATCTCCAGATGCGTTCCACCGTCAACGACCGAGGAATCCCTGAGCAGATGGCCGCAGATCAGCCGTGCAAGCTCGGCTAGAGCTTTTTCCTGATCTTCGTCCCCATTGCGCCCCATCTCCATGGACCGCTGTCTAGCATCTTACACTAAGGTGAGACAACAACCTCTAGGGGCATACTGTCCGCCTTGGTTGAAGTCAGAAAGCCAATCCGGCCACCTTCATTCCAAACGCCTGTACGAACGCCACTTCCTTGAGCCGGTCGAAACGGCCCGAAGCGCCGCCGTGGCCCGCACCCATGTTGGTCTTGAGCAAGAGCAGGTTGTCGTCCGTCTTCATCTCGCGGAGCCTCGCCACCCACTTCGCGGGCTCCCAATAGGTGACACGCGGATCGGTGAGGCCGCCCACCGCCAGGATATGCGGATAGGGCTTGGCCTCGATCCGGTCATAGGGAGAGTACGAAGCAATAGTCTCATAGGCTGCCTTGTCGGCCCTGGGGTTTCCCCACTCGGGCCATTCGGGCGGAGTCAGCGGCAGCGTATCGTCGAGCATGGTCGAGAGCACGTCGACGAAAGGCACTTCCGCGACGATACCGCGGAAGAGATCGGGTGCCATGTTGACGGCGGCGCCCATCAGCATGCCGCCGGCACTTCCGCCCTGCGCCACAACGCTGCCCTTCCGCGTCAGGCCCATCGCAATCAAGTGTTCCGCACATGAAATGAAATCGCGGAAGGTGTTGGCCTTGTGCTCAAGCTTTCCCGTCTTGTACCAGCGGCGGCCCTTCTCCTGTCCGCCGCGGATATGCGCGATGCCATAGATAAAGCCGCGATCCACCAGCGACAGGATAGTGGTGTTGAAGCCCGCCGGCATCGATATGCCATAGGAGCCATAACCATAGAGCCACAGCGGCGCCGAGCCATCGAGCGGCGTGGTCTTGGCGTACAGCAGCGTCACCGGAATTGCCTCGCCGTCATGGGCAGGCGCCAGCACGCGCTTCGTCACATAGTCTGACGGAATGTGTCCGCTCGGCACCTCCTGCATCTTGCGGAGAACGCGCGTGCGATCACGCATGTTGTAGTCGAACACCTGCGCGGGCGTCGTCATCGAGGAATAGCTGAACCGCAACGTGTCGGTATCGTATTCGCGCATTTCGCCGAAGCCCAGCGAATAGGCTTCCTCATCGAAGGCGATGGCATGCTCTTCACCACTGTTCATGTCGCGCACCACGATGCGCGGCAGCGCATTCTCGCGCTCCATGCGGATCAGCCAGTTTTTCAGCACGATATAGCCGACGAGAAACACGCCCGGACGGTGCGGGATCAGATCGCTCCAGTTCTCAGGGCGCGGATCATCAACGGGTGCGGTAACGATCTTGTAGTCTTCCGCATCATCGATGTTGGTCTTGATGATGAAGCG
>JBKJQU010000035.1:0-15095 GCA_046594995.1 Aestuariivirga sp. | reverse complement strand
CTTCTCCGCCTGCGTAGGCCATCCCGTCCAATCCCCAGGCCACATCTTCAGGATGGTCAAACTGGAAACCGAGATTCTTCAATGCAAGGCTGCTTGCTATTTCCGTCATGATCAGGTTCTCCGGTCAACTTGGGATGTGGCGCCACTTGACGCTGAATTGGTCACAACTATAGTGGTGTCCAACATTTTAGATCAAGGTCCGGCATTCTGGACAGCATGCCGGATATGCTGGTTTGAAACGCAGGCAGGAACGCAGCATGGGCTTGTTGGACTGCAAAGTTTGCCTCGTTACCGGCGCCGGCCAAGGCCTTGGCCGCGCCATTGCGCTGGAGATGGCGCATGAGGGTGCTACTGCTGTGCTGCTAGAGCGCAACCCGATAACACTTCAAGACGTCATGCAGGAGATCACGGCCAAGGGCCAAAAGGCTGTGGCGCATGTTCTCGATGTCACCGATTATAACAGCTATGCCCGCATCATCAGCGACGTGATGGCATCGCAGGGGCGGATCGACGTCCTTGTCAACAATGCCGCCATAAATCCCGCCACCAAAAGCATTCTCGACGATACACTGGAAGAATGGCGCCGTACCATCGGCATCAACCTTGAAGCGGTCTATATGGGATCGAAGCTTGTGGCCCCACACATGGTGGCGCAAAAGAGCGGGCGCATCATTCACATCGCCTCGATCCAGGGATTTGCGTCAAGCGGGTTGTGCGGCTCTTACAATGCAGCCAAGGGTGCCATCATCGCCTATACGAAGTCCATGGCCGTGGAACTGGCGCCTTACAATATTCTGGTAAATGCGGTGGCGCCCGGCTTCATAGTGACGCCAATGTCGATCGTGAACGGCGTTGACGAAACGACAACGCCTGAATTCATCGAACTTTATATCGCCAAGCGCAAGATTCCTCTGGCGCGCAGCGGCATGCCGGAGGATGTTTCAGGCAGCGTGGTATTTCTGGCGTCCGAGTATTGCCGATACATGACTGGCCAGCTTCTGGTGGTCGACGGTGGCTTAATGAGCACGTTCTGAACGACAACAAACGGGAACAACAGGAAAGCAGACGTCAATGAGCATTTTGGGAAAGACCGGACTATCGCGGCGCGACTTTGTGCTGACCTCCGCCATGCTGGCAGGCAGCACGGCGCTTGGTGGCGCAATGACGGGCCGCGCTAATGCGCAGGTCAAGGAACTCGACATGTGGTGGTGGGGTGAGCAGGAATTGCCAGGCCTGCAGAAATACCTCGACGAGTCGATCGCCGGATACAAGGATGCGACCGTAAAGGCGATGCTGCAAGATACGGCCGTTGTCATTTCACAGTTTCAGACGGCTGCGGCTGCCGGCAATGCGCCGGACATCCAGTATCTCTGGAATGGAATTTACCACATGGAAAGTGTGTGGCTGGGCTATATCAAGGGCCTTAAGGGTCTCGTGAAAGACGATGTTATCGCGGCCTCGAACCCCACGATGCTGAGCCGCTTCGGCGGCGATACCTATCGCCTCGGCTGGTATCCGCTGCCGATGTTCTGGTGCTACAATAAGGATCTGTTTGCCAAGGCCGGGCTTGATCCCGAAGCACCGCCGAAGACCTGGGACGAGTTGCTCGCATCCTGCGAAAAGCTGAAATCCGCCGGCATCGAGCCGTTGGGCGGTGGTATTCAGGATGGATACTGGAGCGAGTGGTACATCACGCATTCGCTGCCGCAGAACCTTGATACGCTTGGCGAGGCCGTTGAACTCTTTATCGGCGACAAGGACTTCCGCGAGCCGAAATATCATGAGCACTGGAAAAAGCTTGAGGAGCTGAAGACGCGGGGCTTCCTTAACAAGGATATGTCGTCCCTCGAACTCTATCCCGGCATTGATCTGGTGGTGGCCGGCAAGGTTGCGATTGGCCAGACCATCGGCACTAGGCTTCCCGCCGATAGCAAAGCGACGGGTGGGCGCATCGGCTACATGACCATGCCGGTGTTCGGCAAAGGCAAGCTCGCAGGCACGCCAGTCGTCGATGTGCAGGGGCTTGGCATCTCGAATAATGCCGAAGACCCGGCAGCAGCAGCGGCCTTCCTCGAATATCTGCAGTCACCCGAACGGCTCGAGGCATTCTGGAATGCGACAGGATGGCTCCCCTCAAACACGACATTCGACTCAAGCGTCATCGCGGATGCCTCGGTGCGTGGCTTGTGGGAGAATTGGGGGCTTAAACCCAATATCTCCAACGTCACCAACCTCATGCCAGGCCAGTTCTATGAGCGGGCCGCCATCCCGACTGGACAGCAGATCGTACAGGGCGCGATGACCGGCGAACAGGCCGGCGAACTTGCGGCGAATACCGCCAAGGAGTGGCGCGATTTCAATCCTGACATGGTCGAGAACTATCGCAAGTGGGTGAGTGACCTCTCATCTCCTACCTGATCGACAGGACCGGGGCGCCATCAGTGCCCGCCCCGGTCTTTTCTTCCCTGTCCTGCCTCCAGTGGTCAAACAGCCGCCGCATATGAAACCTTCTTCCGGGTTTGCGCCCTATTTCTATGTCCTGCCGCTGGTGGCTCTGCTGGCATTCGTCTTCGGCTACCCGCTGGTGCGCATCTTCGAGTTCAGCTTCAAGATGGTGCGGGGCATCGATGGGCCGTGGATCGGCCTTCGCAACTACCAGCTTATTCTCGGCCAGTCGCTGTTCTGGGAGTCGGTCCTGCATAATCTGCAGCTGCTGCTGGCGATCCCCGCGATGGTTGCAATTTCTCTTCTGGTTTCAATCCTGCTCTACGAGCGGATCGCGGGATGGAAGATATACCGCATCATCGTCTTCATTCCCTTTGTACTCGCCATACCCATTGTAGCGGTGGTGATGAAGCGCATGTTTCAATTCTCGGGACCAGTGAATGAGGTGCTGCGCTGGCTGAGTCTCGACTTCATGGCGCTTGACTGGATCGGTTCATCGGACGTTGCGCTGTGGACGGTGATGATCCTCATCATCTGGCGTGAATCGGCCCTTGGCATTATTCTTTTCCTCGCGCGGCTGCTGAGTCTTGATGAATCGATCCTGGAGGCTTCCAGGCTCGATGGGGCCAACTGGTGGCAGCGGGTGTGGCACATCATCTTGCCGCAGATGCGCGGTGTCATCGAGTTCTTTGTCGTCGTGAGCATCATCACGATGCTCGCCGCCGTCTTTGCCTATATCTACATCATGGGCGGCGGGCGGGGCGGCCCCGGCACCTCGACCGAAGTGGTCGAGCTTTACATTTTCAATGCCCTGATCCGCTCGAGCCTTCCTGGCATTGCAGCTGCGGCATCGGTCATGCTTTTCCTCGTGACTGGCGTTCTTATCTTCCTGTTGTTCAAGGTGCGCCGCCGCACCGCCGAGGGTGCGTAATGGGCAGCGTTGGCACATTCAGAGCCGGTGATGCCCTGAAGCACGGCATACTGCTGCTGGCTTCATTCCTGGCCCTGGTGCCAACCCTCTACATGATTGTCACGGCACTGAAGTCTGACGAAGAGTATGCGAATAACAAGCTGGGCCTGCCAGATTCCCCTGTGCTTGAAAATTTCCGCGCGGTGCTTGTAGAAAGCCCCTTCATGGGGTGGATGGCAAACAGCTTCATCCTCGTCATCGGCGCTGTGGCGCTCTCCACCATCATTTCCTGCCTCGCCGCCTATTCCATTGCCTGCATGGAATTCAAAGGGCGGGAGACACTTCTCGCGATCAGCACATCGCTGATGGCGGTACCGCCGGTCGTCATGATTGTACCGCTCTTCGTGCTCTATACGCGGATCGGCTTCGTCAGCACGTTTCACGGCGCCATCATCATTTATGCGGGGTTGATTACACCCTTCTCCGTCTATCTTCTCACAACGTTTTTCCGCACGGTACCCAAGGAATTGTTCGAGTCAGCGCGTATCGATGGCGCGGGGCATCTCCTCATCCTCCTCAACGTCGTGCTACCATTGTCGCTTCCCGCGATTGTCACGCTCGTGGTCGTCAATTCGCTTTACGTCTGGAACGACCTGCTGATTGCCATCATCTTCCTCCAGGATGATGCGAAGCGTACTTTGATGGCTGGCATCAGTGTGTTCCAGGGCCGCTATAATAACCAGGTGCCGCTCACAATGGCCGGCATGGTGATCGCCAGCGCGCCGATGTTTATTCTCTACATCATGTTCCAGAAGCATTTCATTCGTGGCCTGATGTCGGGAGCGATCAAATGACGGTTGTTTCTCTCGAAAATGACATCCTGCATGTCACGATCAGCCCGGATGTTGGCGGCACAATCAGGCAGGTGACACACAAGGAGAGCGGGTTTTCAGTGTTGGGCCGCGTGCCTTGGGAAACTGTCGATCAACCACTTGCGAGCCTAGCTGCGAAAGATGAATCCCAGTGGCTGACACGCTATACCGGCGGATGGCCTTTGCTTTTTCCCAACGGTGGCGATGCCTGCGTCGTCGATGGCGTGTTCCATGGCTTTCACGGCGAGGCTTCGATTGCGCCATGGGAGTCACTATTCGATGGCAAGGCGCTTCGTCTGTTCCGACGGTTCGCAACCGTGCCTGCCGAAATGGACCGCGAAATTTCTCTTGATGGCGATGTGCTACAGGTTCGGGAAAGGCTCCATATGGTCGGCACCGAGCCCATAGACGTCATGTGGGGCCATCATCCCACATTCGGTGGCGATCTGCTGGATGGCGACATTGAGATCACGGCGGGAACACCAAATATAACGGTAGAAAGCTGCCATGATCCGGATGCCAACCCGCTGATGGCAGGAGCGACTGGCACTTGGCCCCATGTGATGGGAAAGCACGGCGAGTTCGATCTTGCGCATCCTGCTGGCAAGGTCGCATCGCTGGCTTACCTGCATGATTTCAAGAGGCATTGGGTGGCGATCAGGCGTACCGACAACACAATTGGCGCAGGCCTTTCGTGGGATGGCACGCGCTTTCCCTGTGCATGGCTTTGGCTTGAGCTGGAAGGAAACCAGACGGCGCCGTGGAACGGATGCACTCGGCTGATCGGCATCGAACCGAGCATCACACGTTCCGCCATGGGCATTGCCGATGCAAGGCAACGCGGAAGTGGCTTGCTTCGCATGGAACCCGGGCAGAGCTATGACGCCGAAATCAGGCTTCGCGTTTTCAAACCGTCGGGCGCCGTCACAGACGGCTATTTTCCTTGAGGATTTTGCAGCATGGCCAGCACAGGCAGGGCAGCAAAGGTGATCCATCATCTGGCGCGGACCGCACTAGACGATGAGGACATTGACTCGCGCAGCATCGTGTTGCCGAAACAGCGAATGACAAAGCCCAATCGCGACGACCTGATTGCCAGCCTGATCAACGCTGCGGCAAGGCTTTCAGGCCGCCTCGTATGACAATTCATCATCCATCCAACCAAACGAGTTCAAAATGAGCATCGAAGCTGTCGACTTTTTCTATCTCTCCATGCCAATTGTCGAAAACATCGGCGATGGCAGCCAGGATGCACTGGTCGTGCGCGTCGTTTCAGATGGCTTGGAAGGCTGGGGGGAGTGCGAAGCCTCTCCGCTCGTTTCCATCGCGGCCTACGTCACACCGATGTCGCATGGCGCCTGCAAGCCTGTGCGCGACGTCATACTGGGCCAGAAACTCGAAGAGCCTTCCGACATCGCGCGTATGGCCGCAGCTGTGGAGATGGAATGCATGGACCTGCTGCAGGCGTCGCATACCTTCTCCGGTATCGAGATGGCGATGTGGGATGTGTTGGGACGCAAGCGCAATGCGCCGGTCTACGAACTCCTGGGCTACAATACGGCGCACCCAAAGCTGCCCTATGCTTCGCAGCTCTTTGGCGATACGCCGGCCGGGACTCTGGCCGGGTGCAGGACAGCGCGCGAACGTGGCTTCCGTGCCGTGAAATGCGGCTGGGGACCCTTCGGACGCGGTTCATTGAAGGAAGACCGCGATCATCTGCAAGCGGCGCGCGAAGGCCTTGGGCAGGACGGTACGTTGCTGATTGATGCCGGACAGATCTTCCGCGAGGACGTTGAGGCCGCTGCCGCGCGCATTTCAATGCTGGAGGAGGTTAACACCACCTGGTTCGAGGAGCCATTCCTCGGAGGGGCTTACGGCGCCTATGCGGCACTCGCCTCGAAAAGCGGCAGTATCAACCTCGCAGGCGGTGAGGCCTCGCATAATTTTCATATGGCGCAACAGCTCATCGACTATGGAAAGGTGCGCTATATCCAGATCGATTGCGGCCGGATCGGCGGAATAGGGCCCGCGAAGCGCGCGGCGGATTACGCGGTGGCACGGGGAGTAACATATGTGAACCATACCTTCACGTCGCATCTCGCTCTCTGTGCATCCCTGCAGCCCTACGCCGGCCTGAAGGATCACGTGATTTGCGAGTATCCCTTCGCGCCGAAGTCTGTCGCATGGGACATGAGCGAAACGCATCTTACCCCGGATCTGAATGGCGAAATTGCAATTCCAGCCGCACCAGGCCTTGGCATCACCATGAGCAAGGGCGGCCTCGCTAAATATCTGGTCGAAACGGAGATCAGTGTGAAGGGAAAGACGCTTTACCGGACACCTGCCCTATAGCCTTACTCGTAGCCTGTCATTTCCACATAGCCCCTGCCCTTGTGTGAGCCTTCGAAGCGGACGGGACCTTCCCAATAGGACACCTGCGTCGTCATCCAGGCGTTCGGGTTGAGAGTGCTGGTTGTGATGTCGAGGCCCTTGCCTGGCAGTTCGACACGCCAGCGGATGGGCATCTCCCGTCCTGCGACTTTGGCGGTATCAATCGGTGTCAGATTCATGGCTCCCTGGTATTGCGGTTCCGGAGAGCCATCCGCATTGATCCATGTGGCGGAGGTGAAGCCTGCTCCGTTGTCACGCAGGCGGAAGCCCATGAGCTTTTCGCCTGTGTCGAAGTGCAGCGAAAACCAGTCCCAACCGGTCTGGTCTTCAGCCAACGGCTGCGATGACCACTCGTGGTCGAGCCAGGCCTGCCCGGTGACGGCAACCTCGCCATCAGGCAAGTTGAGCTTTCCGCTGACGGTATAGAAGGGCTGCGAATAATAATTGCTTGCTTGCCCCTTGGCCGATTTTACCGAGTAACCATTCTGGCCCTGAAGTACCAAGGGGCCCGCCGCATCAAGTTGCAGATCATAAGCAAAACTCGGGTCAGATGCCCTCAGGTCGAGCCGGGCAATCTGGTCTCTGCCCGGGGCGGCGGTGGATTTCATGTGCCAGTCGTCAATCCAGGCGGTGAAGGGCCGGACAGTGACGCCGGCCTGCCCGATGCCGCCGCGCGACAGCCGCTCTGCCACGTAGTGATGGTCTATCGTGGTGACAGCCGCATGCCCCATCCAGAGCTGCGGGCTCTCCCACCCGGATTTTTCCTGCGGTGCAAGGGCCGAGCGGAAAAGTGTCCATTGGACGCCATAGTCCTGACCATCCATACCCTGAAGATTGGCCGTCAGGTACCACCACTCGATACGATATTCCGGATGGCCGCCATGATCCCGAGGAAAGACGAGCGCACGGCCCTCTTGCGGTACGGCGAACCCATCGGCATCGCTGCCCATATCGGCGAAGCCCTGGGCAAGCGCCGGCACGCAGAGCATGAGATAAATGAGAAAAGCCCTAGCGTTCATGAGCTAAGACCTTGAGAAGCTCGGTCGGCCGAAGCCGCATCAGGCGAAGTGCCGGAAGCATTGCAGCCATGACCGCGGCGATCAATGAGAGTACGCCAAGCCTTGCCCAATCCAGAGGGAAGAGATGCATTGGCAAGCGCCAGCCAAATGCTTCGACGTTCACCACCGCTAGCAGAACCCACGCGAGGCCTATCCCCACAGGCAGTGCCAGCACCATGGTGATGGTTGCGAGCGCCACACTGCGTAACAATTCCAGCCAGGCGAGGCGGCGGCGCGTGAGGCCCATGGCCCAGACGGGTGCAAGCTGCGGAAGCCGCATGCCCGAAAGCGTCAGGAGACTTGCGAGAATTGCGAGACCTGCAACACCGAGCGTCAGAACATTGAGTGCCGCCGTCACCGCGAAGGTCCGTTCGAACACCTTGAGCGAGAAGGATTTGATGCCAGCCTGATCGATGACGTTCTCTCCGGGTAGATTGAATGCTGTCCGGAGCTGGTTCGCCAGCGCATCGGCTTTTTTCGGATCGATCCTGATCGCAAATCGCAAGCGGCTGACATTGGGGTAGAAGCGAACAAGAAGATCATTGCCGATCATCACCTGCCCCTTCGGATTGCCGTAGTCAGAGAAGACACCAGCAACAGACAGCCGGCGGTCACCCGGCAGCGTGATCTCATCGCCAACCGACAGACCTGCACGCCTTGCAAGCTGTTCGTTGATGAGCCCACCGTCGCCAGACGCGATGGTATCCCACACATGGGGAGCAGCGCTCAACAACGGCCAGTTGTTACGATAGGTCGGGTGATCGGCGACACCATAGATTTGCACGGGCTGGCCTTCCACGCGGCCCTCGGTGTTCCAGATCGGGAGCACGGCATCGCTGCGGGGAGTGAGCCAGTTTCTAATGGCATCAGCTTCCTCTTGATCGCGGGCGGTAACGTAAAGTTCGGACGCAAGCCGCTGGTCGAGCCAGCCGGTAAAGGTAAGGCGGAAGCTCGATACCATCGTACCGACACCGATGTTTGCAGCCAACGCGAGCAACAATGCCATAAGAGCCAGTGAAAGGCCCGGCAGTTGCTGACGCGTATCGGCCCAGAACCATTCCGCGACCGCAGATGACGAAAGACGTTCGCCAATAATGAGGGCTACTGACAGCACCAGCGGCAACAGCAACGCGGCGCCCAGAAGGAGCGACGCCAGCAACGCAAAACCTGCGGCAAGTCCGGTACCAAACTGCGCCAGCCCCAGGGATGCCGCGAGAAGCAGAGTTGCGGCAATGGCCTGCAGGCGAATTGCACGCTCGGATGCCCGCGCCCAGGCACGCGGTTGCGCAGGCGCCAGCAGAGGCATGCGCGCTACTTGCCACAAGCCCTGACCGGCTGATGCAAAAGTTCCCATAACGGCAATGGCAATGCCTGCAAGCCACACGGCGGGCCGTACAGACAGCGCGCCTGGAACTTCCGCTCCATAGAGACCGCGAAGGCTCGCTGCAACATCTGGCAGCAGCAACGAGGCGATCCAGTAACCCACAACCACGCCCGCAAGGCCCGCCACCAATGCAAACGCGGTGAGTTCTGCAACCAGAAGCACGATGAGCGCACGGGCGGGTAATCCAAGCGCCCTCAGGGTACGGAACATCGGGCGGCGTTGCTCGAATGCCAGGCCAATCGCCGCGTGGACAATGAAGAGGCCGACCGCAAAGGCGAGAAATCCAAAGGCGTTTAGATTGAGATGGAAACTGTCGGTCAGCCGCGAAAGATCTGTTTCTGCTGCAGGTTCCTTGCGGACAAGATCGGGTGCGAGAGAATCGAGCGCGGCGCGGAAGCGCGGTTGTTCCAGCCAGATCAGAAGGCGGGAGACCTGCGATTGCGCGCCGAGGACTTGCTGTGCGATTCCAATGTCCGTCAGCACCGTTCCGGCCGGCAAGCCTTCGACCATTCGAAGCGGCGGGGTTTGCTGTCCTTTGAGCCGTGCCACCGTTTCGGGTGCAGCATAGAAGAGGCCGGGCGGCGTGATGAAGGACATGATACCACCATCTGCCGCCATAAGGTCAACCTGCTTGGCTTGTGGTGGCAAAGTGAGGGGATCGATGCCAATGATGCGAAGGTGTTGGTTACCATAGCGCTTCTCTCCGTCTATCACCGGAGACACGAGCCAGCCATTGCGGCGGAGCCTGACGAAGACCTGTTGATCGAAGCGGGCGCCGTCTTCACGGCCAAGGCTGGCCAGTCGATCCTGACCGATGACAGCGGCAGCCCTCGCATAACTGGCGCGCGCTTCGCCGTTGATGGCCTGCACAGCTGACCAAAGTGCCGTGGCCAGCGAGAGGCCCAGCAGCAGCATGGCGAGTTGCAAGCGCTTCCGCCGCCAATGCGAGAGAAGTGCCGCCAGACCGGAAGCCCACATCAAGCCAGCTTCCCGCTATGAAGATGGACACGGGCATCAAGCCGTTGTGCGAGCCGCATGGAATGGGTGACCATCAGCAGCGAGGCACCGGTCTCTGCCTGCATCGACAACATGAGGTCGAGCACGGCATCGCCCGTGGCTTCGTCGAGATTTCCCGTAGGTTCATCCGCGAGAATGAGCTTTGGCCTTGCCGCAAGTGTGCGGCCGATGGCAACACGCTGCTGCTGGCCACCGGAAAGCTGCTCGGGATAACGCGTCAGGAACGGAGACAGTCCAAGGCGATCCGCAAGCCTTGCAGTCCAGGCCGCATCGTACCTTCCAGCGAGGCGTGCCTGGAACGCGAGGTTTGCTGCAATGTCGAGCGAGGGTATCAGGTTGAACTGCTGGAACACGAGGCCCACGGTGCCCCGCCGGAGCAATGCCAGAGCAGCATCATCAAGCCTTGCGATGTTCTTGCCAACAAGAATGATATCGCCAGAATCCGGCGAATCCAGACCGGCCACGAGATGTAGTAGCGTACTTTTTCCGCTACCTGACTCGCCCGTGAGTGCCAGACTTTTCCCGGCCTCCAGCGACAGATCCACATCTATCAAAACCTGAAGGGGACCCTCGCTGGTCGTAAAGGACTTGCTGACATTGTGAAGGCTAAGAACCATTCGGACTTTCAGAATTGACGCGCCACCTTCGACTACGCAGGACGGCGTAGCGTGGACCGGGTTCCATGACCGAAAGTAAAGCTCAGTGGGGTTCCGTCATCCACGTCAGCATTTGCAGCCAGAGGCGGCGATAGCCATCCCAGGCGCAGAATTCAGTCGAAAGCCAGTGCGGGCCGATATCGGAGGTCCAAGCCACCGTGCGGCCTTTGCCATAGGTGCCGGCAACGAGCAGCGGATGGCCGCCCTGGTCGGCTGGAAGTGTGGCGATCACCGCCGCGTTGAGCTTCGGCTTAACCTCATTTACGCCCAGTACCAGCGGCCATGCTCCGGTGATGCCCTTGACGATGGAATGGTCGGGCAGTTTTACCATGGCCTCGGCACCTTCGGGAATTTCATGACGGTCGTCATAGGGCAGGCAATCCACGGGGAGCACCTCTTCCACCGCAGTGCCACGCCAGCGGGCGCGGCCGTCGATGCCCTGAAAGCTCATGTATCCGCCGATCATCGCGAGGCCGCCGCCCTGCCCCACCCAATCGCGGATTAGCTTGACGCGGTTCGGGAAGGTCCTCGAACGAAGCCAGACATCAGGATGAAGCAGTATCGAGTTGGCGCCGATGTCGGAAAGGAGCACCGCATCATAAGCCGCCAGCGCTTTCATCGTGGCGGGGAATTTCTCAGGGGCATCGTGCCCGGTCATGTAGGTCAGGTCGAAGGGACTGTCCTTCAAAGCCGCCACCAGCGGTTCTGCCCCCAGATGAAAAGTGACGCTGCTGAACTGGTCGAAGCCCTTGAAGTGGGTAGAAGCGGAGACCCAGCTTTCACCGACGAGCAGAACCTTCTTCTTTGCCATGAGCAGTACCTTTCATTTAATCTGTATAACCCAAGATTAGGTCATCCTGAACCGCCGCTTCCAGTGAAAACTCTCGGGGGGAACACGTCATCGCTCAAGACGTTGCTGTTTCAATGCGACAGTTACTCAAATCAGGCGTGCTGGCAGCACTGTGCATGACCATATTGGCTTCAACCACACCGGCGCGAGCCGATTTTGACTCGGCTCGGCGTTCTTTCAACCAGTTTTCAGACGAGTTGCAAACGTCGGTGACCCTGGCTCTCATCGCGACAGGCGATTTTGATGGATTGATCGATTTCGGATTCACGCGGCGTTTCTACAACTCTGTCCGTTCCTTTGAACGGCGCGAGGGACTGCGCCCGGATGGTGTGCTGGAACAGCAGGAAATGCGGCGGCTGAAGGACGTCGCTGACGCTTTCTATGCAAAACTCGGCAACAGCTACTACACGCACCCTGTGATCGGGGCAAAGCTTCTGGTGCCACGACAGATGTTCGACCGCGAAGATAAAGACCGGCGAGGGTCTCGTGTTCAGCCGAGAAGACCAGAACCTGTCGCTGAGTTTTGTATCATTTCCTGAAACTGAAAGAGGATTCAACGAACTTTATGCGACGCTGACCGCGAACACGGCGGAACGCGACGTGATCTACAAGCGGAAGCTCAAATCCTATTTCGTAGCGACCGGCACCTTCAAAGGACGGAAGTTCTACACATGGATGAGCAAGACCGGCAGCAGCTTGACTGGCTTTACCGTCTCGTGGAGCAATGCTTGGGATGATACAGGCCGCAAGATATCGTCTCTTCTGGCAAATTCCTTCCTTGCGGAATCGCCTTAGGGCCCTGCTTTCGCCTGACGAAGCCTGAATCCGGCCAAACCTTTCGGCATCAGGGTAACGAAAATCGCGAGGATGAGCCCTAACCTGATATCGCGCCAGTCTCCTGCATCGCGCATTCCTTCATCCGCCAGCATCAGCACTGCTGCGCCAAGCAGCGGATCCCAGATCGTTCTCATGCTACCAACGAGACGATCATCGACAGCAGGTAGAGCAGCATCGGAATCAAAAACAGGATAGGGCCGACGACACCGAACTGCGCGGCATAGAATGCGCCGGCCAGACTCGTGAAAAATGCTGAGAGGCCAAAGACCCAGATCTGATATTTGAACTTGCTGATACCTCGCGACATCGCATAGCCCGGATTATCGCGAAGTGCCTTGAAGGCAAGCCCCAGCGGCCCCCTGATAATCGCGATCGAGAACATGACGGCAAGCACGGCGAGGCCGAAGCCAACATTATAATGCGCAACATACGGACCCTGAAGGCGCAGACATGCAGCCCCGATGATGAGGCTGGCAAAAATAGTGACGAGTGCAGCGGCGGGCATGGCAACGACGGCGGGTATTGCGAAGTAGTAGGCCAGCATTGCAGTGGCATAGGTGCCGACCGCAGGGAGCGCCATTTGCGCCAGTGAGAAGATGCCGGCAACGCCGAGGACAAGGTTCCATTGCATGACGACGATTGCCCGAATGAAGAATAGCGTCATCTGCGTGATGATATAGCGTGTGCCGACAAAAAGCAGTACCAGGCCAGAATGCCATCGAACAACTGAACCGCGCCATTAGATCAGGAGCCCATACGAGTACTCACCTGCTCCTTTAAGTGCATTTCTATTATGCTCCACCTGTTCACCAGACACGATGGCAGAGAAATGACACGGGCGTACTGGTTTCCCTTGTCATCCAATAAAACGGCATCCGGGTCTTTGGCGCATTGGTCGAATACGCTTCCTGCTACTTAGCGGCGCTGTGCCGTGGCAATATATCTTCAGCCGTCACGCCGATCACGGCCTTGACCGGAAGATGATCTGAAGCAACGCGCGATAGTTCGGTTGTCACTGCGAACATTTCATAGACTGTGACGTGCTTGTTGGTCAGAACCCGGTCCAGCGGCCATAGCGGAAAGCGCGACGGGAAGCTGGCGATGGCCATGTCGACGTCGGACAAATGCGGATCAAACATGTTGAGCGCCGAGCGCTCGCCGATCCGCCATTCATTCGTATCGCCAAGAAGAATCATTGCCCGGTCATGCACGGGATGCGCGGCATGCAGAATGGCGGAGACTTGCTTTGCGCGTGACCGGCGGAGCAGACCCAGGTGAGCCCCGATAATGCACAGGGGAACGCCTGAAACGTCAAAATCCACGAGGACTGCGCCACGCGGCTCAAGACCTGGAAGTGTTAACTTGTCAACAGAAGTCACGTTGCCCCTGCGATGCAGAATGACATTTCCGTGCCAGCCATGTGATAGCTTTCGCGATCCCACGTCCAGTACCGAACTATAGCCGCCCCTGTTACGCAGCGCTTCAAGATCCAGAAGACCCCGTCTGCTGCCGAAGCGTTCATCTGCCTCCTGCAGCGCAATGATATCGGCATCAAGTTCCAGCAAGACGTTCAGGATCCGGCCTGGGTCGAAAGTCCCATCTGAACCGATGCATTTGTGAACATTGTAGGAAGCCACAGAAATGGTTAGCGCCGGCGCGCCGGCTTCGGGAATGCAAAGCTTTTGACCCACGACTGGCGGCGGCTGGCCGGACTTGGTGGAAAAATTCCGGCGCAGTGCCGGAACGATATGTTTCATCTGGCATTTATCCTCATTGACCCGGCGTGGAGCGGGCCAGAAATGATATGCAATTCGAATCGACAAGGTGCATAGTCTGCGGCGCCGGTTCAAGTGTTATTGCCTTGAGTGAACCGGTTGCATATTTTTTGGGCTTACCTATCGCTGTTATGCTTCTTGTGCTGCTTGCAACCTTTGCCAGCATCCTGCTGGTATTTGCGATTAATCTGTATGGCACCAAGGCTCAGCGCCGCCGCGGCGAGGATACTTTCGCCCTGCCCCGTGCAGAGCAAGGCACGGAAATTGACCTTTCTGTTGTGCCGCTGGAAGCCAGGCACCCGGATCAAAGCGGGTTGCATCTCCTGTCCAGCAACATTGCGGCTTTCACCGCTCGCTGGCAGACGCTCCAATTGGCTGGGCGCAGCCTTGATCTACAGTATTATTACTGGAAAGGCGATCTTACTGGACGGATTCTGTGCCTCGCTCTCATTGAGGCGGCGGATCGCGGTGTGCGTGTGCGGCTCCTGCTGGACGACATGAATGCCTTCGGCTTTGATCGGACTTATCTGGCACTCGATAGCCACCCGAAAATTCACGTGCGGTTGTTCAATCCAAGCCGCAGTAGGCTGGATGGCTTCAGGCGCGGCATCGAACTTGTGGTAAAGTATTTTACCGCAACGCGCAGGATGCATAACAAGTGCTGGATCGCCGACGGACGGATTGCCATTGTGGGCGGGCGCAACATCGGCGATGAGTACTTCGACGCTTCGGAAGCCGCAAACTTTCAGGACATCGATGTCTTGGCCACAGGCAAGGCAGTTCGGGATGCCGAACGGATTTTCGACAGCTACTGGAACAGCGAAGCTGCCTTGCCGATCCGGCAGTTGCACCGGATCAAAAAGCCGAAGCTGAGGAACCTGCGCGTCCGCCTGAGATCCT
>JBKJQU010000221.1:0-3862 GCA_046594995.1 Aestuariivirga sp. | reverse complement strand
TGTGTTATAAATAACTATCTGGTTAATTCAAGGGCGCGGCAATGCCGTGGCGCAGAGCCAATGGATAAAGCGTTTCTTGGCCGAGACCCGTCTAGATCCGCTCACCTCCCGCGCCGTCGAACAGGTAGACGTGGGCGGCATCGAACTTGAGCGAGATGGGCGTATCGAGTTCCTGCCGGAAGCTTCGGTGACCCTTGGCGACGACGAGCTGATCGCCCGAGAAAGCCGCGACGAGCGTCTGGTCGCCCGTCGGCTCCAGCGAATAAAGCTTGGAATTGAGACTGCCCTTCCCCGGCTCGACCACCGAAACATCTTCCGGCCTCACGCCCAGCACGACATTCTTGCGGCTGCCCTTGGAGACGCCCTCAACGCGCGTATCGGATCCGGTGAAGGTGCCGTTCTCGATGTCGCCCTTGATGAGGTTCATGGGCGGCGATCCGATGAAGCCTGCGACGAAGACATTCGCCGGATTGTTGTAGACCTCGTCCGGTGTGCCGAGCTGCTGGATCCTGCCCTTGTTCATGATGGCGATGCGGTCTGCCAGCGTCATCGCCTCAATCTGGTCGTGGGTGACATAGACAGTCGTCGTCTCCAGCCGCCGCTGGATGTGCTTCAGCTGCGCGCGCATGGTGAGGCGGAGCTTGGCATCGAGGTTCGACAGCGGCTCGTCCATCAGGAACACGCGGGGGTGCCGCACCACTGCGCGGGCCAATGCCGCACGCTGGCGCTGGCCGCCAGACAGCGCACGCGGCTTGCGGTCCAGCAGGTCGCCCAGTTCGACGATGGCAGCGGCCTCACGCACCAGCTTGTCGTGCTGGTCCTTCGGAACGTCACGCATGCGCAAGGGAAAGCGGATGTTCTCGTAGATCGACATGTTGGGATAGAGCGCATAGCTCTGGAACACCATGGCGACGTCGCGGTCCCGCGCATCGACATCGTTCATCAATTCGCCGTCGATCCGGATTTCGCCGCCGTTCGGATCTTCAAGGCCTGCGATCATGCGCATCGTGGTGGTCTTGCCGCAGCCCGAGGGACCGAGGAACACCATGAATTCCTTGTCTTTTATCTCAAGGTCGATAGCATCGACGCCGACGACCGGCCCCCAGGACTTGCTGATCTTGTTCAAACTGATCGATGCCATGACGCTTCCCGTTTTAAGCCGCCAGACGGATCAAGCCGTGGGACGGACCTTCCCTGCATGGCGTTCAAGCATTCTCGCCGAGCCACATTCCAGGTCAAGGGTTTTCACAAAACTGAAACAATTTCAAGATTTGAATTCATATGTTTCGAAATCAAGGGTCCAAAAGCGTTAAAATCCGGTCATTTCGGGTGAATTTCAGCAGCTGCCGACTATCTCGCACCTGCTAAAATTTCTTCGCACACGCACAATCAGCTTGGAACAGCCAAACAATACTTATTGACACTTACATGATCAAAAGTATCTTATTGTCCGTCAAACGACCATCCACGGGAGGCCCCAATGGCGGCTTACGACATTTCGCAGGATAATCGGAAGATCGGCCCGGCAACAGGGCTTGCCGCCGACCTGGCACGGCGGCTGGAAGAAACCGGCAGGCCGATTCGCGTCGGACTGATCGGGTCCGGCGAAATGGGAACCGACATCGTGACCCAGTGCCACCAGATGGCCGGCATCACCGTTGCCGCCATCGCGGAGATCAACATCGACTCCGCGAAAAAGGCGCTCCGCATCGCGGGACGGCCGGAGGACGGGCATGCGGTTTCCGACACTGCGAAGGGCTTCGCCGCGGCACTCGAGAGCGGCAAGACGGCCATCACGCAGGATGCCCAGCTCGTCTGCTCGTCGGATCATATCGATGTCGTCATCGATGCCACAGGCAAGCCTGCGGTGGGTGCCGCCATCGGCCTCACCGCCATGGAGCATGGCAAGCATCTCGTCATGATGAATGTCGAGGCCGACGTCACCATCGGCGCCTATCTGGCGCGTGAGGCCAAGCGCCTTGGCGTCGTCTATACGCTGGGTGCGGGTGACGAGCCCTCCTCCACGATGGAGCTCATCAATTTCGTCACCGGCCTTGGCTACCCCATCGTCGCTGCAGGCAAGGGCAAGAACAACCCCTTGAACATCGATGCGACGCCAGACCTTTACATGGACGAGGCCAGGCGCCGGAACATGAACCCGCGTATGCTGGTGGAATTCGTCGATGGCTCGAAGACCATGGTGGAGATGGCGGCCATCGCCAATGCCACCGGCCTCGTGCCAGATTGCCCTGGCATGCATGGCCCCGCCGCAACGCTGGACCAGCTTGAAAAAGTGCTGTGCCCGAAGGCGGACGGCGGCGTTCTCTCGCGCAAGGGTGTCGTTGATTATTCGATCGGCAAGGGCGTGGCGCCGGGCGTCTTCGTCATCGCCGAGATGGCGCATCCCCGTATCCGCGAGCGCATGCACGACCTGAAGCTTGGCACGGGTCCCTACTACACATTCTATCGGCCTTACCACCTCACCAGCCTCGAAGTTCCGCTCTCCTGCGCGCGCGCCGTTCTCTACAAGACCGCCGACATGCAGCCGCTCGACGTGCCGTCTGCCGAAGTCTGCGCGGTCGCGAAGAAGGACCTCACACCCGGTGAGCGGATCGACGCCATCGGCGAATACACTTATCGCGCCTGGATCATGACGGTGGAAGATGCCGTCACATCGAAGGCTGTCCCCTGCGGGCTGCTTGAAGGCGGCAAGGTGACGAAGTCCATCAGGAAGGGCGAACTTCTCACCTATGAGAATTGCGCGGTGGATGCCACGTCCGGCATCGTCGAATTGCGGAAGCGCCAGGACAAGATGCTGCAGGGAGCTGCCGCGTGAGCGCGCTCGGTGCCGTGACTTCCAATGCCCGCCCCTTCTTCCAGCGCCACAGTGCCGAAGAACTGAAAGAGGCATTGCGCAAGATGTATTTGATCCGGCGCTTCGAGGAAGGTGCGGAGGAAGCCTATATGCGAGGCTTGATCCACGGCACCATGCATCTCTCGATCGGTCAGGAAGCATCTGCCGTCGGCTCCACCATGGCGCTCCGCAACACCGACTACATCACTTCAACCCATCGCGGCCACGGCCACTGCATCGGCAAGGGGGCGGACCCGAAGCTGATGTTCGCGGAGTTCTTCGGCAAGGAAGAAGGCTATTGCCGGGGCCGCGGAGGCTCGATGCATATCGCGGATGTGGCAACGGGCAATCTCGGCGCCAATGGCATCGTCGGCGGCGGGCTTCCCATCGCGGTCGGCGCGGCACTCGCCATCAAGAAGCAGAAGCGCGACGATGTCACCATGTGCTTCTTTGGCGATGGGGCATCGAATGAAGGCGCCTTCCACGAGGCGCTCAACATGGCGGCGGTGTGGAAGCTGCCCGTCATCTTCGTGTGCGAGAACAATAAATACGGCATGTCGGTTTCAACCGAGCGCTCGATGGCGGTGCCGAACGTCGCTGACCGCGCCTCGGCCTATGGCATGCCCGGCGTGATCGTCGATGGCAATTCGGTGGCCGATGTTGCGGAGGCGATTGCCGTTGCAACGGAGCGTGCGCGCAAGGGCGAAGGCCCGACGCTGGTCGAATGCAAGACCTACCGCACGCGCGGCCACTCGCGCTCGGACCGCAACCGCTACCGCACCAAGGAAGAAATCGACGAGTGGAAGGCGAAGGACCCGATCCCGCTGTTCGAGGCCGAATTGATCGCGCATGGCCTTGCCACCGAGGATGAAGTGACGGCCATCCGCATCTCCGCCGAGACCGAAATCACCGACGGCATCGAGTATGCCCGCACCGGCACCGATCCCGATCCCAATGAAGTGACCCGCGACGTCTATTCCAGCGGGGCCAATTCATGAGCCGCGAACT
>JBKJQU010000125.1:0-14842 GCA_046594995.1 Aestuariivirga sp. | reverse complement strand
CCTCGACAAGGATGGAAAGATCGATCCGGATGAATGGCACAAGCGGCGCGCAAATTGCCGCGTGCGCCGCTTCCGGCCACAGGAGGCCGACGATATCGGCCACCTGATCCGCAAGCCTGGCGGCTCCTGGGCGTTTCATTACGACATCGAGACGGATGAGGAAGACGACGAGGCGGGTTACCGCTTTGGCGACCATGCCTTCATGATCGGCGAATACGTGTCGATCCGCGAGGACGAGGGATTGCGCACTTATCGGGTGGTCAGCGTTCAGGCCGTGCAAGCCTGAGCGGGCGCTTATGAAATGGCGGGCGCCATTCAGGCCCGCCAGCTTGCCGGAAGATCGGGAAAATTCTCGCGGCAGAAAGCGTAGGCCGGCGCCAGTTTCTGCATGGCGGCGGCAACGATATCCGGATCGAGCGAGGTACTTGTGCCGGATGTGTTGAGCCGTGTTTCATAAGCCGCTGGCTCGAACCCGATGCCGAGGAAATCGCAAAGCCGCCTGATTTCGCGCTCGGAGAACAGGGTTTCATAAAATCCGATGAAAAGTTCATCGGGAGTGAACACGCTCCGCAGCGCTTCGACGTGATTGCGGTAATCCGCCATCTGCGAGGCCTGCGGCCGGTTGAGGACGGCGAGGAAATTGCGGGCGGCGAAGCCCGGTTGCCCGCGTCCCTCTTCGCTCATGCGCATGAGCGAGTGATGGCGGTCGAAAGGATCGCGCATGAGATAGATGATCCTGATGCGGGGGAAGAGGGATCTCATGTAGGTGAAACCCGCCTTTCCGATCAGGCAATAGGAGGGCGTGATCTCTCCAAAGAACTCCGCATGCCCCACGCGGCGTGCAAAATATGCGGCATAGCCCTCATCATCGTAATACATGCGCAGCATGTCGAGTGCTTCGGTCAGCTTATCGGTATATTGCAGGGCCTCGCCTTCGCCCGCATGGCCGAGCTGGCGGCGCAGCTGCCTGACGACGGCCTCTTCGATCTTGGTCGCCTTTCCGAACCGCCTGTCGAAATAATGCAACTCTTTCCTTGAGGACATGAACACGCCGGGCCGTGCGGCCAGATAATCATGGAGCCAGGTCGTGCCCGACTTCTGGACGCCCACGCCGCACACGAAGGTCTTGCCCCTCAGCCTGACATCCAGATCGCTGTCATCCATATGAAAGTGTTCTCTGAAATTGATCGCATGAGCCCGAGCATTAATCCATGGGGAATGCCTGCGCCAGCCGTAATAGCTGCGAAGCGGGGAAATCCCTTGCCTGTAGAAAATCATGTGCGGAGTGCCGGGCCGGCATGCGGATGCCTCTGTGGGAGCGCGGGCACAAGGGATGACAAGGCTTGATTCGTAGTCTATCTGACGGGCCTGCAAAAAGGTGCCGGGGTTCCGGCGGAGGCCATATGACAGTCCAGCAGAAGCGGAAGAGCTATCAATCCTTTCCTGACCAGCCGGGAGGGTCCCTGTCCTTCGACAAGCTCATCCATCTGCGGCTTCCTCCGCTTGAGGGCAAGAGCTTCCTGGACGTTGGCTGCAACGAGGGTTTCTTCTGCGGATTTGCCAGGCATCAGGGGGCCAGGCGCTCGGTCGGCATCGATGTCAGCGCCGATTTCGTGGAACGCGCCCGCATACGTTTCCCGGACTGCGAATTCCTGCGGCAGACATGGGACAAGCTCCCTGAGGAAAAGTTCGATGTCATTCTTCTGGCGTCAGCCATCCACTATGCCGAAGACCAGCCTGCCCTGATCGAGCGTCTTCTGGGAAGCCTTTCACAGAATGGCACGCTGGTCGTCGAACTTGGCATCGTGGCCAAATCCGTCAACGAGTGGGTTCCGGTCAAACGCAGCATCGACACGCGGTATTTTCCGACGATGACGAAACTGCGCGAGGTGCTTGAGCCGCATGCGTGGAAATATGTCGGCAAGAGCGTTTCCCAGGCCGGCGATCCCATTCCCCGGCATGTCGTGCAAATCAAGAAGCGCCTGCCCGTCGCCTATCTGCTGATGATGCCGCCCTCCTACGGTAAGACGACCGTCGCGAAAGGACTGTTTCCCAAGGCGGGCGTCACGGTCTTGATGGGTGACGTTCTGCTGAACGATATTTCGAAGGGCCGGAAGAACGTCAGCACGGGATTGAGTGAACTCGTGACCCGGCATTTCGAGGCGGGTGACGTCGACAGGGCAAAGCTGATCAAGGATATCTTTGCCGATAATCTGGGCGACGATTACATCACCGCCTGGGCGGGCGGGGAAAGCAACTCCGACATCGCCCTCGATGGTTTCATCCCCCAGCAATATCACGATCATGTCGCTCATCTTCTCAGCCAGCTCGGCTATTTTCCGGTGCAGATGAACTGGAGCCTGACTGGCGATCCGCTGACGTCGCATGCCGCGGCAATGGAAAGGACAGCCCTCTACAAAGTGGCCCTTGGAGGCCGGCCTCAGTCACATTCGGACACGCCGGTGGTTCAAGCCCCCGCAGCGGCGCCGCGATCGGACAAGAGCAAGGGTGCCGGGTTCGTGGACAAGATCAGCTTTGACAAGAACGAGATGACAATATCCGGCTGGGCTTTTTCAAGCGATGGAACCGCTCCGGAAAACTATGTGGTCAACCTCGCGGGCGACACATTCGATTGTTCTCCTTCGGAGAAAACCCGCCGCAACGATGTGAAGCGGAAATTCGGGTTAAAGGACGCAGAGCTTGGATATGTCATCAAGCTGGCCCTGAGCGAGTCCCAGCGCAAGAACCTGACCGGGTTTTCCATCAGGGCCGCACAGGGCAAGAACGAGACGGGAAAGCCATTCGGCCTGTCGTCCAGCTCCAGGCTTGCCCTGTCGGGCCAGTAGACACTGCAGAACGGCGGGCCTGAAGTTCAGGCCCCGGATTCCGGCCTTATGCCGCCTGAAACCGCGCGCTTGAAAGACTTGCGCTTGCCGGAGCCTCCCGCTACCACTCGCGCAAATTCAATTCAGGGGGCAAGACATGGCCAGCTACAATCTGTTCCTGCTGCCGGGCGACGGTATCGGCCCGGACGTGATGAAGGAAGCCGAGGCGATCATCTCGTGGTTCAACGGGCAAGGCATCGCCCGGTTCGAGACTGACCGCGGCCTGGTGGGCGGGTGTGCCTTCGATGCGCATGGCAAGGCGATTTCGGAAGCCGACATGGAAAAAGCCATGGCGTCGGACGCTGTGCTGTTCGGCGCCGTCGGCGGGCCGAAGTGGGACAAGGTTCCTTATGACGTACGGCCCGAGGCCGGCCTGCTGCGGCTGCGCAAGGACCTTGGCCTGTTCGCCAACCTGCGACCCGCGATCTGCTATCCGGCACTGGCCGATGCATCATCCCTCAAGCGCGACGTGGTCGAGGGCCTCGACATCCTGATTGTCCGTGAACTGACGGGTGGCGTCTATTTCGGCGAACCAAAGACCATCACCGACCTTGGCAACGGCCAGAAGCGCGGCATCGACACGCAGGTCTACGACACCTACGAGATCGAGCGCATCAGCCGCGTGGCCTTCGAACTGGCCCGCACGCGCAAGAAGAAGGTGTCATCGGCCGAAAAGCGCAACGTGATGAAAACCGGCGTACTGTGGAACGAGATCGTGACGCGGGTTCATGCGCAGGAATACCCCGACATCCAGCTCGAGCATGTGCTGGCTGACAATTGCGCCATGCAGCTTGTGCGCTGGCCGAAGCAGTATGACGTGATCGTGACCGACAATCTGTTCGGCGATGTTCTCTCCGATGTCGCCGCCATGCTCACCGGCTCGCTCGGCATGCTGCCGTCGGCCTCACTCGGGGCGCCCGACGGAAAGACCAAGCGCCGCAAGTCGCTTTACGAGCCCGTGCATGGCTCGGCTCCTGATATTGCCGGCACGGGTGCTGCGAACCCGATTGCCATGATCGCGTCCTTCGGCATGGCGCTGCGCTATTCGCTGGGCCTTGGCGAATGGGCCGACAAGCTCGACCAGGCGATCTCGGCCGTGCTGGCCAAGGGCATCCGCACCAAGGATATCGCGGGCGATAAGCCGGCCAACGCCTCGACGGCCGACATGGGCGCTGCCATTCTCAGCGAGCTGAAGGCGCTGGCTTGATCCATTGAGGGGGAGCGCCTTCTCCAGCTTCCCTCGCAAGACCATCCTGCCTTGCGGCTTGTTCAGCTGCCGCAGAGCTCTTTCCGAAGGTCGTTGAGCATCCGGATCTCGCCGGTCACCGTGCCGGCATATTTGCCGTTGCGCATGGATGGCAAGGTCTTGACATGGACCGGGCGGCCATAGCTTCCGGGAATGAGAATGATGCGTGGATTGCAGATCGCATTCGGGCTTGCCATTTCGGTTGAAAGCCTGCCGTTGATCGTGAGGATGTATTTGCGCAGGCGCTCCGGCAGCTGGTCGATACCTTCGGTCGACCTGGCCTGATCCGGCGTCCAGTAGCCGGGCATGATCAGTGTTATGTCTTCTTTGCTGTTGCGCAGCGTCCAGGCCATTCCTTGCGCGTATTGCCGGATCTTGCGCGGTTTTTCAGTCATGTTGCCGGAGCCGCCTTCGAAACTCAGCCCGCCGACGACCGGTATTTCGATCAGGGCGGAGACAAGGGACGGCGTTCGCTGGTTCCATGCGCGCAAGTTCGGGTAAACAGAACCGAAGGGGATGCCGGCCCTGCTGAAGGCATCGTCCAGCAGCTGGAAAATGCGCGCGTTCTCGGGAATCTTGTCAGCCTTCGGATCCTCCGATTTCACGAGCTTGCCGTTGATCTTCCGGGGCACCCATAAAAACTTGTCCTTGCTGATCTGGGCGCGAGGTTCCTGGTAGACCATGAAAGCGTTCGGCGTCACCGAGCGGGCATTGAGCACGCACAATGATCGCGGAATGCTGTTGAGCCTGATCGTATCCGTTTCCGGCACGTAGCTCATTTCCTCGTCATTGAGGAGCATCTCACTCATGACTGCCTTGCCCTTGGCCTGCTCGGCGGGGATGCCGAGCACCTTCATGGCGCGTTCCATGCTTGCGATCTGGAGCTCCGTCTCGTTGCCGTAGCCAAGCTCGTCCAGCATCTTGCTGCGTTCGGCGTTGCAGGTCCTCGTGATCTCCGCCGTGCGCATCTTCTTGTTGACGCTGCATTGTTCCGGCCGGTCCGGCCAATATGTGAGGGGGCCGCGAATGAGGACGTTGAAGAAGTAACCATCAACCAGCTTCTGGGTGTCCTTGAGATCCTGAACATCCTTGCCGCGGGCATCGGCGATGTCTTCAATCTGCGTCGCGACGTGCCAATAGATGCGGAATCCGGACGCCGAACCTGATGGTTTGGGGGCCGTTGCCGTGCGAGCCGACTGGAGAGAGCAATCGAGGCCGGCGGCCTGTGCTGCGGCCGCCGGCGCGGCGGCTATCAGAAGTGCAGCCATTCCGGCCAGCAGTCGTGTCCGCTTCATGTCGAAGTCCTGTATCTTTGTGCGAAGAGTGGATAGTGGGTGGAATTCATGACCCAAAAATGGCAGTAGTCCGGTTTCAGCGGCCGGCCAGAACCGTCAACCATGCCGTGCAGTCCCGCAGCGTCCCGAAGAGGGCGAGACTTCGGGATGGAAGATGAGATCGGAGTCCAATGAAGACCTGCATCATACATGTCGGAATGCACAAGACCGGCACGACATCCATCCAGAAAAGCCTTTTCGATTTCGAGGACTCTTCATTCTATTATGCGAGAATCGGTGGCGGGCCGAACCACTCCATACCGGTCTTCAACCTTTTTTCCGAGAATGCCAGAGCCTACAAGCGGTCGCACAGGCTGACGGCCGGCGATATGTTGCGGCAGACCAGCATCACCGAGACCGAACTTCTGGATTCCTTTGAAGCCGCCGGAGACCGGAACATGATCATTTCGGGCGAGGCGATCGGCGTCCTGAAGAAGCGCCGTCTTGAAGCGCTCAGGAATTGGCTTACGCCTCATTTCGATGCTGTCAGCATCATCGCCTATGTCCGCCCGCCTCTGGGTTACATGAGCAGCGCCTTTCAACAGAAGGTAAGGGGCGGGGCCATCTGGTCGCTTGCCAGCCGCAAGTTGTACCGTAGCTATCGCGGTAGTTTTGAAAAGTTCGACGAGGTGTTTGGCCAGTCAAGCGTCAGCCTCAGACTGTTCGAGCGCGACGCCCTCGTTCAGGGTGACGTGGTAGCGGATTTCTGTGCAACGATTGGCCTTGAACTTCCCGCCGAACGCGCCGTGAAGGCAAATGAATCCTCGCCCCGCGACGGCATATGCCTGAGGGCGCAGTATAACCGGTACTGCCATGAGAACGGCTTCGTGCCATCGAGGGGCAGGATAGGGCCGGTACTGACGGCAATCGACAAGCTCGGATCGGAAAAGTTCAGGCTGTCGCCCCTTCTCCTGGCGCCGATCGTAGAGGCGAACCAGCAGGATATCGACTGGATCAATGCTCGCATGGGCGTGAACTTCGGCGTTGATGACGGAGAATCCGGTCCCTACGACATAACGTCGGAGGAGGATCTGCTGGCGCCGGTTCCGGGCGCCCGCGAGGTGCTGCTCGGTCTTTTCGACGCGTTCCACATGTCACGGCCGCCGGAAGACATGCCGGATGGCGGACTGGTGCATATCCTGTCTTCAGCCATGGGGGGCAAGGGCGACCGCAGGCGGACACCGGATGACGGCAGAAAACGCGACAAGGCTGACGCCGATGGTGGAGGACGCGGCCGCGACACGGCAGGCAGGCAGCGCGCGGCTGCACGGCAGCAGCGCAGAAGGAAGGCGTCTGACCTGGAATAAAGCCACAAATGTGCAGCATTTCACACTTCCCGGTTACGGAGCGGTGCGCTGGCGCCACTGTATTCGCACAACGAAATCAACAGCCTCGCCCTTGCCTTGACAGGATGTCTTCATGGCACTTCAGGACATGGCGATTTTCTTGACAATGCACGGTGCCGCACAGCAAATAGCGCCCTAATCCGGGTGCATATCAGGAGTCAGACATGACTGAAAACAGAACCGGGCAGCAAGGTGCCGAGAAAAGAGACCGCCGCAACAAGACCTCAGACGGGTTTCGCCTGAAGTACATCGGAGAGCGGCTGATGGAACTCGACGCCGAGCGCGACCGGCTGGTGGGCGAGCGCAAGACCATCAGGGCGCTCCGGAAGAGCAAGAATGAAAAGCCGGAAGAGACAGAGGATTGAAGCCGCGCCACGAGGGCTGGTGTAATGCCGTGTCGATGGTTTGACTGCGCCTTGGCCCTTCCTGCCGATAAATGCAGTGCCGCCGGTAAAGAGCACCTGATAGATGCCGGGTAAGCCCGTCAACCTGCTGGAACCGAGATTCCTTGCCAATGCGCATAACCTGCGCATGGAGGACGGTGTGCTCGCCGGCCAGGGCGACGATCCCTATCTCGTGTTCAAGCCCAGGGGTTTCGTAGGCTTTGGCTGCTATGTGATCGATCTCGATCTCGAGGAGATCAGCGGCGACATCCGTCCGCGGCTCTATTTTCATGCCCGGCACGGTTTCAACCAGCGCTCATCCGAACTCATGCGGAGGACGGGTCCCGGCCATTACCGCCTGTATATCCTCGTGTCTGGCATGGTGAAGAGCATCCGCCTCGATCCCGCCGATTATGGCTGCAAGTTCAGGCTCAGGCAGTTCACCCTGCGCCGCGCCAGCCTGCGAACGTTTTTCTCGCGCGTGTCGCGCAATGGCGAAAATCCAGGCTTTGAGAATCCGCAGCTCAGCCGCACCCGGAAATCGCTCTACCGGCTGGCAAAGCACGGCATCAGTTTCGAGCGCGTCGAGAATGCATTGCGCATCGAGGACCGCGGCAGCCAGTTCCGGCGCTGGATCGGGCTCTATGATTTCAACGATGCACATCAGCCGGTCTACAACCAGTGGCTGGAAAAGCTGAAGCGCAGGCCGCTGATCTCGATCGTGATGCCCGTCTACAACACTCCGCCGGAACTGCTTGCGGCAGCTGTCGGCAGCTGCCGCAAGCAGATTTACGGCAACTGGGAACTGTGCATTGCAGATGATGCATCGACGGATCCTTCCATGCGGCCCGCACTCGAGAGGCTCGCCCAGGAAGACCCGCGCATAAAGGTCACATACCTCGAGAAGAACGGCCATATCGCGGCAGCCACCAACGCCGCATTCGAACTCGTCACCGCGGATTACGTGGTGCTGCTCGATCACGACGACATCCTGAGGCCGCATGCGCTTGCCGAGGTGGTGCTGCTCCTTGACGAGAAGCCGGATGCAGAAATCATCTATTCGGACGAAGACAAGATTGATTTGAACGGGCACCGCTTCGACCCCTTCTTCAAGCCGAATTGGAATCCGCTGCTGTTCCTTGGCCAGAATTACCTGAATCACCTTACCGTTCATCGCAGCGAAAACATCCGCAAGGCCGGCGGCTGGCGCAGCGACTACAACGGCAGCCAGGACTACGACCTCAACCTGCGCATCACGGCAATGGTCGACCAGGAAAAGATCTTCCATATCCCGAAGATCCTCTATCACTGGCGTGCCACCGAGACATCCGCCGCGCTGAACGCGACGCAGAAGTCCTATGCGGTGGTGAATGGCGGGCGTGCGCTTGCGGATTTCGCGGCCCGGCAGGGCATTGCAGGGGACGTCGAGACGGTCGAGGGGACGACGTGGTTCCGGCTCAAGAGAAGCCTGCCCGATCCGGCGCCCAAGGTGTCGATCATGATTCCGACCCGGAACGGGCGGGATATCCTCAAACAGTGCATCGATTCCATTCATCAGCTTACGGACTATCCCGGCTACGAAATCATCGTTGTCGACAACAACAGCGATGAGCCAGCCTCGCTCGCCTATTTCGAGGAGATCGCCAAAAAGGGGCTTGCAAGGGTCATCGCCTATCCGCATCCGTTCAATTTTTCCGCCATCAATAATTTCGCGGCGCGCCATGCCAGCGGTTCGATCCTGCTGTTGCTCAACAACGATATCGAGGTGATCTCGAAGGACTGGCTCCGCGAAATGGTGAGCCTTGCACTGGTGCCGGGCACCGGCTGCGTCGGCGCCATGCTGTATTATCCCAATGAGGCGATCCAGCATGCCGGCATCGTGCTGGGGATCGGCGGCGTGGCGGGCCACAGCCACAAGTTTTTCGGGCGCGGCCACAGCGGTTATTTCGGCAGGCTGAAGCTGCCGCAGAATGTGTCCGCCGTGACGGGCGCCTGCCTGATGGTGGCAAAGACAATCTACGAAGAGGTTGGCGGGTTCGACGAGGAAAACCTGAAGATTGCCTTCAACGACGTCGATTTCTGCCTCAGGGTTCAGGCGGCGGGCTACCGCAATGCGTGGACGCCATATGCCGAACTCTACCATCATGAATCATTGTCGCGCGGTACTGAAAACACGCCCGAGAAAAAGGCGCGCTTTTCCGGCGAAGTCCGCTACATGAAGGCGCGCTGGGGCGATGCGTTGCACCAGGACCCCTATTACTCACCCCATCTTACCTTGCAACGCGAGGACTACTCTCTGGAAGCCGAATGACTGACCGGCAAGAAAAGCACGCGCCGGACCTGTTTTACCTGCCGGCGCCGCCGGACGGGACGAGGAGCTGAGAGCCCGATGGCCAGATGCATCATTCATGTGGGCATGCCACGCACCGGAACCAAGTCGATCCAGTTCAGTCTCAAGAGCCTGGACGACGAAGGCTTCTATTATGCACGGATTCGCAACCTGCCGAACCACTCGGTCAGTATCCCGATCATCTTCGCGGAGAACGGCGAGCAGAGCCCGGCCAGGAAGCGGTTGCAGAAAGAGGGCGTGGATGTGGTGGCGCTGGCCAACCAGTGCCGCCGCGACTTGAGGTCCTCGATCGAAGCCGCCGCGGGGCGCACCCTGGTACTGTCCGGCGAAGGCATGCTGCGCATGACGCCGCAAGGGTTGCAGCGGTTGAAGATTTTTCTCAACAGGAATGGTTGCGATGACATCGAGATCATCGCCTATGCGCGCGCGCCGATGGGCTTCATCGAAAGCGCCGTTCAGCAGCGGATCAAGTCCGGCAATACGGGCCTTCTCAAGATCGCCGAGTCATTGCCAAGCTATCGCGGCAGCTTCCGCAAGTTCGACGATGTTTTCGGTGCGCAGAAAACGCGCCTGATCAAGTTTGATCCGGCGGGTTTTCCGGGAGGAGACGTGGTGCAGGATTTCTGTGCCAGGACCGGCATCCCCCATGCCAGCGTTACACCGGTGCGGCGCAACGACGGGATAACCCGCCTTGCGGCGCAATTGCGCTTTCAGTTTGTGGCGCATGCCAAGGCAAATGCGATGGAGCCCATGGGAGTGGCATTGTCGGGAGCGCTCTGCGACAGGCTTAAGGCTCTGGATCCTGTTCCATTCCGTCTCTCCCCGGCAATGGTGCAGCCCTATCTCGATGGTATCAGCCAAGATATCGTGTGGATGGAGCAAAGGCTTGGCGCTGTCCTTACTGAAGATGCCGATGCGGGACCGATGGACATCGCATCCGAAGCCGACCTGCTTGCGCCAGTTCCGGGCATCGACGACAGGCTCCGCGGCCTGCTTCGCGATGACGGCGATGCCGCTGACAATTCCGGGCTCGATACGTGGGCGCTGCTGCTCCGCATCGCGAACAGGGCCAAGGGCGTTGCCGGTGCTCCCCGCGCAGCACCGGGACGCATCGCAGTGCCCAAACAGCCAGCGCTGCGGGAAAAGCGCAACCTTGATACGGTCCGGCCAAGGCGGCCCGGAAAATTCCAGCCAAAGCCGATGACCGTTGCCTATGCCATGGCCCAGGACAGCAAGGTCAAGCCGATCGAACGCACCCCGCTTTCGGCAACACCGGCGCCGCTTCTCAACAAGGACAAGAACCTTGTCGTCCTGTGGTCGCCGAAATCGGCCTGCACCACAATTTATGTGTGGTTCAGCCACATCTCCGGTTTTTCGGGCGATGTGATGAACTACGCGGCCTGGCCGCACAAGCATCGCATGGAGCAATTCATGAAGTCGCCGCTCTATGCGGAAAGTGCCCGGGACGGAATGGCCGGTGCCAGAACACTGCGCATCATCCGCGACCCTTACGGCCGTGCCGTGAGCATTTACCGCCACGCGCTGCAGACGCACTTTGCCACTGAGCCGATGAGCGCCTTCTCCAACAATCGCATCAGCGCGGAGGGGGGCTATTCACTGCAGACCTTCCTCGATCTTCTCGAACAGATGAACATGCTGCGGTCCGACATACACTTCAGGCCGCAGTTCCACCCTTACGAAGCAACGCGGACGATCGACCGGATTATCAACATCTCGAAATCCGATCTCTTCACGGAGCTCAATACTTTTGAGGACGAGTCCGGTTTGCCGCACACCGACTTCACGGACCTCAACTGGCTGCACAAGCTCGAACACAAGCGGAAGGCCCTGCAGGAACCGATGGAAGGCGGCGCGCTGGACGAAGTGCCATTCTCAAGGAGCATGGTGAAGGAGGGTAGGTTTCCCAGCTATTCGCAGTTGCTGACGCCGCGCGCGCGGCAGCGGATCGAGACAATTTACAAGGCCGACTTTGATGCTTATGCTGACTATTTCTGAAGTTCGACTGATAAGCAAATGGCAACGATGAACACGCCTGGCGGAGAAGGGCTGGTCAACAAGGGCCTTGCCGTGATCAATGCCGCGCCCTGTGGCAGCGAGGCGACCTTCGTGGTCGTGGGACTTCCGCGGAGCGGGACGTCGATGCTGTCGTCCTTGCTGCAGGGATTTGGCGTCTTCATCGGCGAGGCTGTCGACAAGGCGGTTTACGAGGATGTCGAGGTTGCCCGCTTCATCGATGCCAACGACTTCAAGGGCCTGAAGTCATTTGCCGCCCAGCGCGATGCACAGCATTCCGTGTGGAGCTTCAAGCGGCCCAACGCTTACCGTGTTCTCCCGAAAATCGTTCCGCTGCTGCGCAATCCCCGGATCATCGTCATGTTCCGGGATGTTCTGGCGATTGCAATGCGCAATCATGTTTCCATGCAGATGAACATCGTACCGGCGCTGCCGCGCTATGTTGCGGAATATGCGGATCTGGTCAGCAACATTGCCGAAATGCAGTGCCCGATGCTGCTGGTAAGTTACGAAAAGTTCATTCAGTTTCCGAGGGAGTCGATCGAGCGCACCGCGGAGTTTGCCGGCGTAACGCTGACGCCGGAACTTCTGGAACAAATGCTGGCGATGGTGCGCAACGGCCCGGAAACCTATCTCCAGGCCTCGCGGCTGCATTACAGGGGATGCGTCGACAGGATCATCCAGGGCAAGATCAGAGGCTGGGCGATGGTCATCAATCAGCCCAAGCTCAAGGCGAATGTGCATCTCAAGATCGATGGCACGGTTGTGCGCAGCGATGTTGCCCAGTTGCTGCGGCCCGATCTGGTCAGCTCCGGCATCGGCGATGGCCGCCACGGCTTCGAGATCGACATCGGCGAATCCGCCAGGCCCAGCTCCCGCATTGACGTGACAGCCGGAAACGCGGATTACATGCTGTCCGGAAGCGGAAAAACGGCAGCGGAATATGGGCTGGGGTGAGGCGTTCACGCCACGCCGCTTTCCGAAGTGATGAACAGGAACGCCACTCCAGGCCACAGCAATCCCGCAGTTACGGTCATTGCTGCGTTCCACAAGCCTTCCCCGGTGCTCGCCGAACGGCAGATTGAATCACTGCTGGCGCAAACCGATGTAAGACTTTCCCTTGTCGCAGTCATCGATGGCGCGGACACGGCGGGCGATGGAGACCTGATGAGGCAGCTGCGGAACGCGGGCGCCACCATTGTCATCAACGAGACGGCCCGGGGTGCGGCCCGCTCCTTCGCCGAGGGGTTGAGGCGGGCCATCGCCCGCTCGCCCGGCGATGCGGGCTACTTCGCCTATTGCGACCAGGATGATGTATGGCATTCGAGGAAGCTCTCGCGTTCCATCGCGGTTCTTGGCGCAACTGGCGCCGCACTGGTTCACTGCGATGCGCGGGTTGTCGCCGAGGACGGGCAGGTTATCGCGCCATCGCTTTTCCGCTACGAGGCGCGCCGCGAAAGCGGGAATCTTCTGGGAACGCTGCTGCTGAACTGGGTAACCGGCATGACGGCCGTCTTTCCGGCGCATACGGCGCGCGCGGCGCTCACAGTTCTCGACCGGTATCAGGGCCCGTTGCTGCATGATCACGTCACCTCGATCGTGGCTGCAAGCCTGGGACATATCGCCTATATCGACGAGGTGCTGGTCGATTATGTGCAGCATGAGGGCAACCAGATCGGGGCGAAACCGAAGCGGGGCAGGCTGCGCTGGCGCGTGCCGGGGAGATCGCATGTTGCAGCCTATCGCACAACATCCGCCGAGATTTTCGAAACCCGCCGTGCGATCGCAACGGTGCTGGCGCGCGAAGATCTGCTGCCGCAGCAGCTGGGCATCATGTTCCTCACCGGCGCCACCCCCAGCGTGAAGGCCTTCGTGCAAGCCTACGCGCTCGAAATTCTGAAGCTTACGCGCTCAGGCCAGTATCGTCGCGCGAGACTTGCCGCGCGCATGATGGATGCCGGACTAGGTATCCTGCGCCGGCGCAGAAGTCACGCGGCTGATTGAAGATAGAGGCTGCGCTCGGTGAGCCAGAGGTCGCCGTAGTCGACGTCCTCATGATTGTCGAACCACGGACCGCCGTTCGTATAATGAATTGCGGCCGGAGCGGTGGTGGGTTTTGGATACTCGCCGACGAGGAAATTCCACTTCAACGGCAATTCGCCGATGTCTTCATCGCGAACCCAGTTGAAGCGGTGAAGATAAGCCGGCTCGGCCGTGTTGACGACGTCTGGCGTCAGGGCCTTCACGGCAGGATGGGCGCCATTGAAAGCGATGAAGGACGACCAGTTCTTGCGCGGATAGACGTGCTGCTGCTTGCCATCCATCTTGACAGAAAGGGCTGGCGTATAGTCGTGCTTCACAACGCAGATGGCCTTCGCGTGATCGAGGCTGGTCTCAATCTCGCGGATGCCGGCTGTAAAGAGGAAATCGCAATCCGTAAAGATGCTCCAGCCGTCGTGGGCGCCGAGGTAGGGTGTCAGGAACCGGGAGATCGAAAACTCCGTGGAGGCCTTGGCATCGACCGGCCTTGTATAGAGGCCAAGCTCACGCAGGGCGGAAAGCTTCAGCGGATAGACACCAAGATCCGAGCCTCCATGCCGCAGAAGAGAATGGCGGCACACCTGCCAGGCAATATCCTCACGGCTGTCGTAACCCACAAAAATCTTCAATTCCGGGTTTCCTCGATTACTTTCCGGCACGGGCCGGGGTTTCTAGAATAGTGTTTAGAATTTTAGCTGGTTTGCGGATGCTTTGCGACGCTTCGTTTTGCAATGGGTAACCTGTTTCATCACGCGTGTTCCCTGATGATCGCCACCATCAGCGAAACCACAAAGTAGAGAATCAACAGCAGCATGGCCGCAGTACCGATATTATATGCCCTGTCAGGGTAGAGCGATGCATCCGCCAGTGACGGCTCGGTGACGATGATCAGATATTTCAGGCGCTGGATGGCTTCAACGCGGGCGCGCTCCAGCTGCGTCAGGTTTGATTTGTAGATCGTCTCGACAAATTCGAGATTGAACTGGATTTCGCGGAACTGTGCTGCGAGTTCGGCGACGGCCGATCCCTCGGAACCGCCGGACAGCCGATCCTTCTCTTGAGTGATCTGCTTCGTGAGGCTCGTGATCTCTGCCTTGAGGTTCTGGATGACAGGAGAGTTCTCGTTCAACTCGCGGCGCTTCACATCAAGCTCGCCCTGCTTGGTGATAAGAAGGCTGTTCAGGGTTCCGATGCTGGTATTGATCATCGCAGCTTCGGTGTCCG
>JBKJQU010000008.1:0-9679 GCA_046594995.1 Aestuariivirga sp. | reverse complement strand
GAAACCCGCGCCAAAAGTGCCGTGAAAACGCGAGAAAAAACCGATCAAAAAGCGATGCAAACCGCTTGCGGTTGCGTGCGTTTTGGTGGCCCGGAACGAGGCTCAGCCCACCTTCGGCCAGGCCAGTTCCGGCGTGTAGCGCTCGAAGCTGGAAAGCCTCTGCGCGTTGCATTCCTGTTGCCAGCGGCTGCCCTGCACCACGCCCGAGGCGCAGCGGTATTTCTGGCGGTAGGCTACCGTCACCGGGTTGTCCTCGATCGCCACCGCCGCAATCCCCACGACTTCGCCCCCCTGCCGCTCCACCAGCCTGATCGCGCCATCCATGGTGCCGCCGGTCTCAACCCATTGATCTGCCAGCAGAACTTTCGTGCCCGGGCCAAAGGCGGGCGTCCGCATTTCCATGTCCTGCGTACGCCCGGAATAGTTCGAGAAGCTCACCTTGTCGGTTTCGACGCACAGCTTCCCCGCCTTGCGGATGGGCAGGAAACCGATGCCGAGCCTTGTGGCCAGCGCCGCGCCCAGCACGAAGCCCATGGCATCGAGCCCGCCCACCACATCGGGCTTGCACCCCTTCAGGTCCTCCACCAGATCGTCCAGCAGGTCGTGGAAGGCCTCGCCGTTGATGTAAATTGACGTAGGGTCGAGCCAGGCGAATTTCGGGCCCTTGGTGTTGGGCGCCATGAGGTTCAGATACCAGCGGTCGTCGCGTAACCCTTTGTTGTGGCTCATGTTCGGGCTCCGTGTTGGCGGGTGAGTTTGAGGAGGCGGGCGAGCTTCGCGGCCTCGATATTGTAGAAATCGCCGTCGGCATTGATGCCGGTCGCCACCATGAAGCCGTCGACGTCATCCATGTAATGATGCGCGTTCTCAGGGGTAATGCCGGAGGCGAGCGTGAGCGCCTCATCGCCAATTCCACGCCGGAAGGCGGCGATCTTGGTGAGGTCGATGGCCTGGCCCGTAGCAACGCCCGACGTGCACACCGCATCCATAAAGCCCGTGGCGAGCTTCGCCGCGTATTCGTAATGTTCCGCCGCCACCTCGCGCTGCTTCTTGAAGCAGGTGCCGCCGGTGTAGAAGTCGTTCCAGCCGGACGAGGTGAATTCCCTAGCGATATCCTGCGCTTCCGCCTGATCGTCATAGGCTCGGCGCTCGTCGATCCGCGCATCATCCGCCCAGTAGCCGTCAACCTTTATGCCCTCGTGCTGCAGCTTGCCCAGAACCGGAAATGCCATCTTGCCGGTAATGGCAAGAAAGTTCACACCCATCCAGAGTGCCGGAAATGCTTCGCGCACCTGGGCGATGATGGGCAGGAAGCGGTCCACCCCGAAATCATGATTGATGAGGAAACAGCCGGCCGCCCCCTCCTCCACCAGAATGCGGACATTGCGGAGAGCCTGCGCAATGTCCACTACATGGATGACGGGGAGCACGGCGGGCCCCACGGTCTTGAACATTTTCCGGAATTCGAGACGGTTCATGGCACCGGAGACTAACCCCGGATTGCACGGAAACAATGCGAGATTTCATCCGGTGTCACCTGAATTTTACTCACGCGCTCCCATCTGGACATTCCCGTTGCGCCGTGTAGCCTGTGTGGGTTTTCAAGCATTTCCAGGGAGAAACGGACAATGAAAATCGAGAAGCCGACACGCCGCGACGTGCTGAAATTCGGTGCGGCCGCTGCCGCCACCGCGGCACTGTGCACACCCTACGTCAACCGCGCATGGGCGCAGGCGACGGAGATCAACATGCTGGCCTGGTACGGCCACGGCGAGCCCGACATGGTTGGCGAATTCGAAGCCGCCAACAATGTGAAGTTCAAGCCGAAATACTATGCCGGCGGCGATAACATGATGGCGTTGATCGCCCAGTCGCCCCCCGGCACCTACGACATCATCCTGTCGGACGGCGAATTCGTGCAGCAACTGAATGCAGCTGGATACATCGAAGAGCTGAACGCGGCGGATTATCCCTTCGACGACATGCTGCATGACGACTTCAAGCAGTTCCCCGGCCATTGGAAGGATGGCAAGCTCTATTCCATGATGCTGCGCGGCGGCCATCTGGGCGTGAGCTACAACACCACCGCCGTGTCCGACGAAGAGGCGATGAGCTACAAGGCCTTCTGGAAGCCCGAGATCAAGGGCAAGGTCGGCCACTTCGACTGGCACCTGCCGAACTTGGGGCAGATGAGCCTCACCAACGGCAATGGCGCAAAGCTGTGGGACCAGGATGACGCCGGCTGGGCCAAGATCAAGGAGACGACACTGTCGCTCCGTCCGCAGGTCGGCGGCTTCTTCGATTACGGCGGCACGTTCAACGGTCTCAAGAACGGCGAGATGATGGCCATGGCCGGCATCGGCGACTGGATCACCGGCGTTCTCGAGCGCGATGGCGCTCCGGTGAAGTCGGTGGTTCCGAAGGAAGGCGGCATCCAGTTCACCGAATCCTACTCGATCGGCAAGGGCACGCAGAAGGCGGACATCGTCAAGAAGTTCATCCAGTACATGCTGTCGCCCGCTGGCCAGGCAACATCGGCCCGCATGCTGGCCTATCCCGGATTTGCAATTACCAAGGGCGGCCGCAAGGCGCTGCAGGAGAAGGATCCGAAGGAAGCCCAGCGCACCGGCCAGGTCGATGGCTCTCCGCAGGATCCGATCACACTGATCAGGGAAGGTCGCGTCCACTACCGCGATATACCGAAGCAGCAGACACTCGAAGACTGGAACGAGTTCTGGCAGGAATACAAGAACGCGTAATTCCAACAGGCAAGAGCCCTCATCCGGCCTTCGGCCACCTTCTCCCATCTTCGACGGGAGAAGACGCTGGGGCCGCAAATGCCTTCTCCCGTGCCCGGGCTTGATCCGGGTATGGGAGAAGGTGCCGACAGGCGAATGAGGACCTGCCAACCGCGAGTAACGCGATCAATCGATGACAGCGCGCGCAAAACCCGATCTCTACGCCATCGCATGGCGGCTGCCGCTGCTTGTCTGGCAGGGGCTGTTCTTCGTCGGTCCGCTTCTCTTCATGGTGGCGATGTCGTTCTTCCTCGTGAAGAACTACCGCATGGAATGGGCCTTCCAGTTTTCGAACTGGGAGCGGATGCTGACGCGTGGCTTCTTCTGGGACGCCTACTTCCTGACGTTGTGGCTGGCGCTGCTCGCTACTGTCGTCACCAGCGTGGTGGCATTCCCCGCCAGTTATTTCCTCGCCTTCAAGGTGAAGGACAGTATCCGCCGCTGGGCCATTTTCTTTCTCATCATCCCCTTCTTCACCAGCTATCTTGTGCGCATCTTCGCCTGGCAGGTCATCCTCGCGCAGCAAGGCATCATCAACGCCGGCTTCTCGTTCCTTGGCCTCGGCCCCTATCAGATGCTCAACACCAAGCTCGGCACCATGGTGGGCTATCTCACGCTGTGCCTTCCACTGGCCGTCATCTTGCAAACCTTCGCGCTGGCCAACATCGACAAGCGGCTGATCGAGGCCGCGCATAACCTCGGCTGCAGACGGCTCCGCACCGTCTTCACGGTGGCGATACCGCTCGCCAAGACCGGGCTCGTCGTCGCCGCCGTCTTCTGCTTCATTCTCTCCTTCGGCGATTTCGTCTCGCCCTATTATCTTGGCGGCTCGAAGCCGCCGACACTCTCGATCATGATCATCGACACATCGAAATCGGGCCAGCAATGGCCGCGCGCGGCGGTCGTTGCCATCATGATGATCGTGACGCTGCTGACTGTGGCCTTCGCCGCTATCGGCTTCGCCTACAGGAAGCGCAAATGAGAGATGACCGCCTTTTGCGCTGGGTGCTGCGTTTCTATGTGGCGCTAGTCTTCATATTCATCTTCGCGCCCATCGCCGCGAGCTTCGTCTTCTCGTTCAATTCGGACCGCTTCCCGACGATCCCGCTCGGCCACTTCAGTACTGAATGGTATTTGAAAGCCTTCAGCAATCCGGAAGTCTGGGATGCCGCATGGCGGAGCCTGATCGTCTCGGCGTCATCCGCCGTGCTCGCAACCATCATCGGCTTCTCGGCGGCCTATACCGATTACCGTTATGACTTCTTTGGCAAGAAGGCGTTTCTCGTTCTGTCGCTTCTGCCGCCTACGATTCCGCTCATCATCTTCGCGCTTGCCACGCTGGGCTGGCTCTCCATGTTCAACGCATCGGGCCTCACGCTGTCGATCATCATTGCCCACACCGTGCTCTGCGCGCCATTCGCCATGGCTGTCATCCGCTTGCGGCTGAACCAGATGGACCCGAATCTCGAGCCCGCCGCATGGAACCTGGGCGCCTCCGAGTGGGTGACGATGAAGAACGTGGTCATCCCCTTCACCATGCCTTCGATCATTGCGGCACTCTGTCTTACCGCGGCTGTTTCCTTCGATGAATTCGCGGTTGCCTGGTTTGTCTCAGGCCTCAACAAGACGGTGCCCGTAATGGTTCTCGAAATCGTCACCGGCAATATCGATCCGCAGGTGAACGCCATCGGCACCGCCGTCTTCATCGTCTCCATCACGCTCATCGTCATCGCACAGGTGCTCATCATGGGTCGCGTCAAGAAACCGGAAGAAACCTGATGTCCTCGCCTCTCGTCGTCTTTGACAATGTTGTAAAGCGCTTCGGCACCTTTGAAGCCGTGAAGCGCATGAATTTCGAAATCCACGAGGGCGAATTCCTCGCCTTCATGGGCCCATCGGGCTGCGGCAAGACCACCACGCTGCGCATGCTTGCGGGCCTCGAGGAACCAACCGAAGGCGACATCCGTCTTGCCGGAAAATCGCTGCTGGGTGTGAAGCCCCACGAGCGCGACACGCCAATGGTGTGGCAGTCGCTTGCGCTATTCCCCTTCCTCAATGCACGCGAGAACGTCGAGTTCGGCCTCAAGATGCGCGGTCAGGATTCCGCCACCCGCAAGAAGAAGGCCCTCGACTGGCTGGAGCGCTTGGGGATAGGCGAGCTATCCGAGCGCGATGTGAACTCGCTCTCGGGCGGCCAGCGCCAACGCGTGGCGCTCGCCCGCGCTCTCGTCACCGAACCGAAAATACTGTTGCTCGACGAGCCGCTCTCGGCACTCGATGCCCATCTCGTCATCCGCATGCAGGGCGTGCTGACGAAGCTGCAGCGCGAGCTTGGCATCACCTTTGTCTACGTCACGCATTCGCAATCCGAAGCCTTCGCCATGGCGGACCGCGTTGTCATCATGTCCAAGGGCGAAATCTCGCAAATCGGCACGGGCCGTGATATTTACCGCACACCCGCCAACCGCTTTGTGGCCGAGTTTGTGGGCCGCAACAACATCTTCTCCGGCACGGTAAATGCGGCAGGCAGCATCGCTACACCCGCCGGAACGTTCGAAGTCGACTCCAGGGCTCCTGCGGGACAGGCCTTGAGCTTTGTCGTCGCCGCCGATGTCGTGTCGCTTTCGGTCGAAAAGCCATCGGCGAAGAACACCTTCACCGCGCAACTGATCTCCGAGGAATTCGTAGGCTCCATGGTGACGCTGTTCTTCGAGGCGGCGGGGGAAATGGAGGTGAAGGTGCAAATCCAGGAACGTGCGCTTGAAGGCATCCCGCGTGAGCCCGGACAGCAGCTTTATCTCTCCTTCGATCCGTCCCACGCGCATGTCCTGAAAGGCTGAACCCATGATCCGCAATCCCATTCCCTGGCCCAATGGCGCGCGCTGCGCCTGCGCCATCACCTTCGACATGGACGCGGATTCCCTGATCCATATCTCCCGACCCAAGGATGGGCACGACCGTCTCTATCCCATTACCATGGGCCGCTATGGGCCGACCGTCGGCATCCCGCGCATTCTGGAAACCTACCGCAAGTTCGGACTGAAGCAGTCCTTCTTCATTCCCGCCTGGTGTATTGAGCAGTATCCCGAAGCCGTCGATGCGATCCTCAAAGACGGTCACGAGATAGGTCACCACGGATTGATCCACGAAGACCCGGTTGAGACAAGGGGCGAGCAGCAAAAGATCGCCTTCGAACGCGCGTTGGAAATTCATATGAAGCGCATCGGCAAGGCGCCGCGTGGCTATCGCGCACCGGTCTACAATGTCACGCAGCAGGTGATCGATCTGCTGATCGAACACAAGTTTGTCTATGAATCCTCCCTGATGGCGGACGATATTCCCTATCTCATGAAGACCGCACAGGGAGAGCTCTGGGAAGCACCTGTCCACTGGGGCACCGACGACTGGCCCCCCTTCGCGCATTATGCCGAGATCGACTATATGATGCCGGTGAAGGCGCCCTCCGAAGGCCTGAAGGCTTTCTGGGAAGAGTTCGATGCGCAATATGAGGCAGGAGGATTCTGGATCGGCATCTGGCACCCCTTCCTAACCGGCCGCCTTGCACGCTGGCGCCAGGTTGAACAGTGGCTGGAACAGACGCTGAAGACCAGGAAAGTATGGTTCGCATCACTGGAAGAAATCATCAGCCATGTGAAAAAGGTGTCGGCTGATGGCAGCTACACACCGCGCGTGGAGCAGCTCCCCTACTATACGAAAAGCCAGGTAACCTAGAGTTCCAGCAGTGCCTTGTTGGTTCCGGCTTCGGGCCTGATCCATTCCGGCATGCGCTTCTCCACATCGAAAAGCGGCGCGCGGTGAGTGTTGATCGCCTTCGCCGGCACATCGCCCTCGCGCATCGCTTTCATAACTGCCGCGAAATCGGTGAGAGTCGCATTGCGGCTCGACAGCAGCGTCGTCTCGCGCTTGTGGAATTCCGGATCGCTGAAGCTGATGTTTCCCTGAACGATCGAAAGCAACACATAAGTGCCGCCATGCGCCACGAAAGAGAATCCACGTTCCATCGCTTTCGGGCTTCCCGTCGCATCGAAGACATGATGGAAGAATTCACCTTCGCTGATCGATCGCAATTGCTCCACATCGTCGGCCCCGAGCTTCACCGCATGTGATACGCCAAGCTGCGATGTGCAGAAAGCGAGCCGATCCTCGCGCCCGTCGATCACCGTCACCTCCGCGCCCGCAAGCCGCGCGAAGATGGTGACACCCACGCCGATTGGACCAGTGCCGACCACCAGTGCCCGCTGCCCCGGCTTCACCTGGGGGCGCGCCACCGCATGCGCACCGATGGCGAGGAACTCCACCATCGCCGCTTCATCGAGCGTGATACCCTCTGCCTTGAACAACACGGACTCCGGCAGCGCCATGTACTCGCACATGCCGCCATCGATATGAACGCCCAGAACCTTCAGTGACGTGCAGCAATTGGTGCGGCCCACGCAGCAGGCCACGCAATGCCCGCAATGGAGATAGGGCACGATATAGACCTCGTCGCCTGCCTTCAGCTCCGAGCCCTTCGGAGCCTCGACGATCTCGCCGGAAAGCTCATGCCCCATCACGCGCGGATATACGAAGTAGGGCTGGTTGCCCTGATAGATGTGCATGTCTGTTCCGCACACGCCGATGCGGCGAATCCGAACCAGTGCCTCACCATCCTTGCATTCAGGCATGGGCCGCTCGACGATCTCAAGCTCGCCGGGATTCTTGCAGAGAACCGCGCGCATCGCCTCACTCATCAATGAAGTAATCCTCGTGAAGCGGCCTCAGCCGCGCGATGGCATTGAACACGGAGCGGAGATGCGCCGTCATGGTCTTCACTGCCGCCTTCTCGTCCTTGCGGTCAAGGGCCGCGATGATCGCCTCATGCTCGGCGATGATATCCTCGCGGTGGCCTGCCACGCGGTTCGCCAGATGGCCGATGCGGTCCCAAAGCATCTTCACGCTCTGCACCGTCTTCCATACGCCTTCGAGATCTGCGGCCTTCGCGATCATCTGGTGGAAGCGCTCGTTGTCGAGATAAAAATCCCATGCCTCTCCGCTTAGTGCATGGCGGCGCTGGTCATCGAGATTGGCATGCGCCTCGCGCGAATGCACAGTGGTCCATCGCCGTGCCGCCACTTCCACGAGCGCGATCTCGAGGGCGGTGCGCGCGAACTGGCTCTCGATCACTTGCCGCATCTTGATCGGCGCCACGAAGGTGCCGCGCTGCGGGAAGATATCGATCAGCCCATCCTCTGCAAGCCGCGTCAAGGCGATGCGTACGGGCGAGCGCGACACCCGGAACATGCCGCAAATGCGGTTCTCGCTGATCGCCTCGTTCGGCACGATGCGGCAGGTGATGATCTCTTCCCGCAGCAGTTGATAGATTTGTTCTGCCGCCGGAAGCTTGCGGTCGAGCGGCCGGGCGCTGCCTGTTTCACGCTCGGCCGGCTTTACCTCGGCGGTAATGGATGACATGCGTGGATTCCGTCTTGTCGCGTTCGGGCTTGTATACTAGCATCCATTATAGCGGTCCAGAGATCAATCCAATTCTTCAGCCGCAAAATGGGAGAATATGTCATGAAATCAATTGCTAAGCTTGCGTGCGCTTTGGCGTTCGGCGCAGCGGCGTTCTCGCCGGCTTTTGCGGAAACCGACACGAAGGTTGCCCTCGTGCCGGGCGGCCCGCACCCCTATTTCTCCGCCTGGGAACAGGCTGGCAAGGATGCGATGAAGGACTTCAACCTCGGCGCAGGTGATTACCGCGTACCGCAAAAGTGGGAACTGGCGCAGCAGAGCCAGCTGCTCGAAAGCCTGCTGACGCAAGGCTATAACTCGTTCCTCATCTTCCCCGGCGATGCCGTGGGCACCAACAGCGTCGTCTCCGAAATCGTCGAGAACGGCGGTCAGGCCATTGCAACTGCGGGCTGCCTGAAGGACCCGACCCCCGCCCTCTTCTGTATGGGCACAGACACGGGCAACTCCGCCTATCTGGGCACCAAGGAATTGATCAAGGCCATGGGCGGCAAAGGCAAGATCGCCCACTTCACCGGCTTCCTGGTCGATCCGAACACGCAGCTCCGTATCGATGCCGTCCAGAAGGCGGCGGATGAAACCAATGGTGCGGTCACTGTGGTACAAGTCATCGCCGATATCGACGCGCCGCAGCCTGCTGAAGAAAAGATCAACGCCTATCTTGCAGCCAATGCTGCGAACGTCGACGGCATCGTGACCACTGCCTGGGTTCCTGCCGTCACCGCAGCGAACTCGCTCCGCAAGATCGGCGACAAGCGCATCAAGATGGTGGGCATCGACCATGACGAAGTGGTGCTCAAGGCGATCAAGGACGGCTTCGTCGACGGCACCATGCTGCAAAATCCCTATGGCCAGGGCTACATCGGCTCCTACGTGCTCGACAAGCTGCGCCACGGCTGCACGCTGAAGGATGACGCGCCGTGGAAATCAAATGCGCTAACCGCCAAGTTCGTCGATAGCGGCACCGTGTTCGTCGACGCCGCCCAGGTCGACACCTATGTCGACGCCATGCGCGGCATCACCAAGACCATCCTTGCAAATTTCGAGAAGGATTATTTGAACTGCAAGTGATGTCGCAGCCATGAGATGTCCCCTTCCCCCCGCGAGGGGAAGGGGATTTAACTCTTCATTTGCCGGAACTAATGTCAGAAGCCATCGCCGATCAGCCCCATCTGCAAGAGAACGGTGTGCGCGCTCCGGCCCTCACCCGCCTGCTGCTGAGCAACGAGTTCGGCCTGGCGGTTCTGATCGCCCTGACCTTTGCGACATTTTCGCTGACCTTGCAGGGCTTTACCTCGCCCTTCAGCCTGTTCACCATTGGCCGCCAGATCGGCATCGACACGATGATCGGC
>JBKJQU010000236.1:0-5658 GCA_046594995.1 Aestuariivirga sp. | reverse complement strand
TCCGCCGCCAAGTCCCTCGACATCCCGAAGGCGCCTGACAGCCTTGGCATCACCTCGGCTGACAAGCCAATGACGGTCGCCATCGTGCGCAATCCGGCTCAGGGTTGCGAGCCTCTCTGCCCGCAGTGGATTTCCGCGCAGGGTGTCATCACGCCCGACACGCCGAAGCGCCTCGCGGAAGTGCTCGCGAAGATGGGCAGCGAGAATGTGCCTGTCGCCTTCGATTCACCGGGCGGCGATTTCGATGCGGCTCTCGAGATCGCGAGGATGATCCGCGCGCGCGGCCTCCACATCATCATCGTCACCACGGTCTTCATCGGCTGCTCGCCCGATGCGGACTGCAAGCCCAGTTCACCCTCGGGGTTCCACAAGGGATTTCCGATGTCCACCGCGCGCTGCAATGGCGCCTGCCTGTTCGCCGCCATTGGCGGCGTGTCGCTGAGATCGGTAAATGGAAACGTGTCACTTCATAACCCCGCACTCTATCAGTCGCACGCCGACACGCGGCCAGCAGCCGTGCAGCTGATGCTGCATTTCGCGAAGATGGGCATCGGCAAGGATTTGTTGCCCCGCCTGCAGAAAATGACCACGGGCCAGGTTCTCAACCTTGACTCCAGCCAGCAGGCGACTTTTCTGCGCGCCATCACCGGTGATGGCAGCAACGCGCATCTGCTGAAGCCCGTCGCGTGCAAGACAGCCGGCCCGGCCTGGTATTGTGTGAAGCTCAAGGCTGGGAGCTGAACCAGCACTCAGGGCGCGACAAGAACGGGTTGCCCGCTGAAAGGCTTCGTGCTGTTCTTGAACAGATCACAATGCGAAACCAGACGACCCTCGCCACCTTTCTTCTCACCGTCCTCATGTTCCTTGGGACAGCGACGGGGCGCGGCGCATTGGCTGCTGATGCATCGGCACCGAAGGCCGAAAGCCTGGCACCATTCATCCTGGGACAGACGCAAAAGCAGATGTGGGAACAGCCGATGAAGCTTGCCCTCGTCCGCAGCAACGAGAAGGGCTGCGAGCCGATCTGCGCCGAGTGGGTGATGGCCGAGGGCCAGATCACGCCGGACACGCCAGCCCTGTTCCGCAAGGTTCTGGCGGACATGGGGCAGAAGCGCCTTCCCGTCATCCTGCGCTCGCCGGGCGGCAACATCCTTGCAGCGATCGAGATCGGCTATCTGCTGCGGGCGAAGGGTGTGGATACCGCCGTCGGCACCACGTCCGTCGATGGGTGTTCTCCCTGGCGAAAGGGCTGCACCCCCAAGAATCCGGATGGATTTTACCGCGGGCGCGTGGTGACGCGGGAGAGTTACTGTTTCTCGGCCTGTCCGCTCATTCTTGCCGGCGGGGCCCAGCGGCTTGCCAGCGCGGCCAGCCTCGTCGGCGTCCACCAGTGGAGTTTCGAACTCACCGAAAAAGACAAGAAGGAAGCGAAGGCCGCGGGCCGGAAACTGCCGGACCGGAACAATGATCTCGGCTGGAACGGCATCGTCGAAAAGATGATCACCGATTATCTCTCCACGATGAAGGTATCGGGGAACCTGATCGGTGAAATGAGGAAGGCGCCGTTCACCTCGATCCACATGCTGAACATGAAGCGGCGCACGGCACTTGGCCTCATCACGGCAAGGGACAATCCCTCAGCTTTCGCCACATGCGCGGAATTTCCGCCCCGCATCAACTGCATCAGCAGCGCGGAGGTCTCAGTATCCGGCAACGGGCTCAGCCGCAGCTACCGCGACGGTCTCGCCATCGCCGGTATCATGCCGCCTGTGAAAGAAATGACGGTGACGGTGGTGCGCCATTCCAGCGCCGGCTGCGAGCCGCATTGCCCGCAGTGGATCGCGGCAGAGGGCGTTATCACGCCGCAAACGCCAAAGCAGTTCCGCGCGGTGCTGAAGCGCATCGGAACGTCGAAGCTGCCGGTGCTGTTGACCTCGCCCGGCGGCGATCTTGATGCCGCGCTCGAGATCGGGGCAATGATCGCTAAGTCCGGACTCGACGTCATCGTATCGGGCACAGCCTATTTCGGTTGCAGGCCCGAGCAGAAGGATTGCAAGGCGGCGAAGGCGCGGAAATTCACCTACAGGGGTTTCCCCTTCTCCAGCAAGCGCCAGTGCGGCGGCGTCTGCGTCTTCGTTCTCGCGGCCGGGCGCCAGCGCGCTGTGGGCAAGGGCGTCGCCGTCATCCATGCGCCAGACATCTATTTTTCGCGCAGCAAGAGCACGGGCACTTTGAAGCTCGTTCAGGATTATGCGGCGCGGACCGGCACCTCTGCCGAACTTCTCTTCGCGCTCCACAGTGCGAGCGGTACCACGCCGAAGACACTTGATACCAGCGCGCTGATGCGGATGTTCCTCGTCACCTCGACGGCGAGTGCGGAAGACATGCTGAACCCGGCCCAGTGCACTGCCGCGCCAGCGCCTGCATTCTGTATCAAACGAAAATAATGTTCACGCCGCATGTGCGCCCGCCGTCTTCTCGATCAGGCCCACGAGATCGTTCATGATGCGGTTGAGATCGAAGTCCTTGGGCGTATAGACCGCCGCCACGCCCAGCTGCTTCAGCACGTTAACATCATCTGCCGGGATGATGCCGCCGGCGACCACGGGCACATGCCCGAGGCCCGCCGCGCGGAGCCGCTGCATCACCTCGCGGATCAGCGGCACGTGGCTTCCTGACAGGATCGAGAGGCCGAGCACGTGGATCTTCTTTTCCCCCACTGTCTTCACCAGCTGTTCCGGCGTCACGCGGATGCCATCATAGATGACATCAAGGCCGGTATCTGCGGCGCGCACCGCGATCTGCTCGGCACCGTTGGAGTGACCGTCGAGGCCCGGCTTGCCGACGAGGAATCGCGGGGTTTCACCAAGCCGTTCAGCAAGCCTTTTCACGCGCGCGCGAATGTCCGCCAGCGCCTCGCCGCCTTCCGCCCGCATCACCAGCGCCACGCCCGTCGGCGCGCGGTATTCGCCGAACACGGCGCGTAGCGCCTTGCCCCATTCGCCTGTCGTCACACCCAACTTTGCGCAGGCGATCGACGGCTCCATGATGTTTCGGGCTTCGCTCGCCGCCAGCGCCAAGTCTTCCAGCGCAGTCTTCACTGCCTTCTGATCGCGCGCGGATCGCCAGGCCTTGAGCCGCTCGATCTGCTCATATTCCACATTGTCCTTCACCGTCATGATCTGCTCAGCCTCTCCGCCCGACAGCGGTGAAGGCTCGGATGTGGTGAAGGCGTTGACGCCGACGATCTTCGTCGTCCCGTCCTCGATGGCGCGAAGCCGTGCCGTGTTGCTTTCGACAAGGGCGCGCTTCATGTAGCCGATCACCTCTTCCGAAGTGCCACCGCCCATCGCCATCACTTTTTTCAGTTCCTGCCGCGCCTCGTCCTTCAGCGCCTCCACCTTGGCCTCGATCTCCTTCGAGCCGTCGAAGATATCGCCATACTCCAGAAGGTCGGTCTCATAAGCCACCACCTGCTGCATGCGGAGCGACCATTGCTGGTCCCATGGACGCGGCAGGCCCAGCGCCTCGTTCCAGGCAGGCAACTGCACGGCGCGCGCGCGGGCGTTTTTCGACAGCACGACGGCCAGCATCTCGATCAGGATGCGGTAAACGTTGTTCTCGGGCTGCTGCTCGGTCAGGCCCAATGAGTTCACCTGCACGCCATAGCGGAAGCGGCGGTGCTTCTCGTCTGTAATCGCGTAGCGCTTGACGCCGATCTCGTCCCACAATTCGGTAAAGGCCCGCATCTTGCAAAGTTCGGTGACGAAGCGGATGCCGGCATTGACGAAGAAGGAGATGCGCCCGAAGACCTCGGCGAAATCCTTGTCCTCAACCGCGCCGGATGCCTTCACATTGTCCAGCACGGCAATGGCGGTGGCGAGTGCGTAGGACAATTCCTGAACCGGTGTCGCGCCCGCTTCCTGCAAGTGATAGGAACATACGTTCATCGGGTTCCACTTCGGAAGTTCATTTGCGGAAAAGGCAATCGTGTCGGTGATGAGCCGCATTGAAGGCTTCGGTGGAAACACGTAGGTCCCGCGCGAGAGATATTCCTTGATGATGTCGTTTTGCGTGGTGCCGGAAAGTTGCTGGCGCGGTGCGCCCTGTTCATCGGCTGCGGCGACATAGAGCGCGAGCAGCCACGCGGCCGTCGCGTTGATGGTCATCGACGTGTTCATGGTGCTGAGCGGAATGCCATCGAACAGCGTCCGCATGTCGCCGATATGGGAGACCGGCACGCCGACCCTTCCCACTTCACCACGCGCCAGCACATGGTCCGGGTCGTAACCCGTCTGGGTGGGCAGGTCGAAGGCCACCGACAGGCCCGTCTGACCCTTGGCCAGATTGGTCCGGTAGAGCGCGTTGGAGTCAGCCGCCGTTGAATGGCCGGCATAGGTTCGGAAAAGCCAGGGTTTGTCGCGCGTGGTCATGCCTCTGATGGAAGCATGACCAATGCTGCACTGCAACTCAGACTTTATGGCAGGTCTGCGGTGGCCTTTAGTGATGCAGGCCGTCGCGCTGCAGCCACCACATCATGCAGAACGAGGCGAGCGTCATGCCGATCATCGAGAAGACCATCGGCGCTTCGATCGAGCTCTCGATCGGCAGTTTCACATTCTGCATCACCCAGTTCGCCGTCATGGCGCCGATGAAGAGCGCCGAGCAATTGATGGGCATCGTCAGGCTGCCGATGGAGCCCGTGAACTTCGACAGGATCAATCCACCCGCAACACTGAACATGATCATCAGCGGCAGAAGATCGGGCGAGAGGCTTTCATAGTCCCTCAGGTTTCCGAAGATCGTGAAAAGCAGCTGTTCCATCGTCATTACCCAGTTGTTCGATGATAGGGCCTTGTTTCAGTGGTTGGATTATGACTTCGTTTACGGTGTTAACCAACCGCAGGCTGTATCTCTGGTGAACCTTTGGTTTACTTTGGCCGCGCAATTTTTCTCGATCTTTTCGGGAATTTGAGGGGAATTTGTTTCAAGCGGGTCCAGTTTCCACCCCCTCCTTTTGTTGCGGTGCGAAATGGTTTAGCCTCGGCTATCCTGCAGCCTGAAGGAGACTGCCATGACAGCGACAGCCGCCAAGACCGCAACGCCTGCCAATGCCAATCAGCCGGTGAAGGACCTTTACGAGGTGGGCGAAATCCCGCCGCTCGGCCATGTGCCCCGGAAGATGTATGCCTGGTGCATAAGGCAGGAGCGGCACGGATCGCCCGATTCCGCAATGCAGGTCGAGGTCGTTTCCACCTGGGCCATCGGCGAGGATGAATGCCTCGTTCTCGTCATGGCGGCGGGGGTCAATTACAATGGCGTATGGGCCGCGCTCGGCAAGCCCATCTCGCCCATCGACGGGCACAAGAACCCGTTCCACATCGCAGGCTCGGATGCCTCCGGCATCGTCTATGCCGTGGGCTCCAAGGTCAAGCGCTGGAAGGTAGGCGATGAAGTGGTCGTCCACTGCAACCAGGACGACGGCGACGATGAAGAGTGCAACGGCGGCGATCCGATGTTCTCGAACTCGCAGCGGATCTGGGGCTATGAAACGCCTGATGGCTCGTTCGCGCAGTTCACCCGCGTACAGGCCCGGCAATTGCTGCCGAAGCCGCTGCATCTCTCGTGGGAGGAAGCCTCGTGCTACACGCTCACCCT
>JBKJQU010000098.1:0-3815 GCA_046594995.1 Aestuariivirga sp. | reverse complement strand
GACGAACTCGAATATGTCGATATCAACCCGACCTGGACTGTGCCCTATTCGATTGCCAGCAAGGAAATGCTGCCGAAGCTGAAGCAGAACCCTTTTGCCTATGCGGCCGATTTCGACGTGTTCATGAACGGCACGCTGGCGTCTTGGGGCAACATCGACTGGAGCGCCTATGGCCCCGGCAAATTTCCTTTCACCTTCCGCCAGCATCCTGGACCGAAGAATGCGCTAGGCAAAGTGAAATTCATGCTGCCCAACGCGCACAACATTTATCTTCATGACACGCCGTCGAAGGACAAGTTCCTGGCTACGACGCGCGCCTTCAGCCATGGCTGCATACGCCTGTCGCGGCCCATCGATTTTGCCTATCGCATGGTCGGTGAAATCGCCGGATGGCAGAAGAAGAGGATCGACCAGACCTTCGCCAGCGGCAAAACTACCAGAGTGCCGCTGCCCACGCGAATTCCCGTGCATCTTGTTTATGCAACAGCCTTCGAAGGCGTAAACGGTATCGAATTCAGGCCCGACGTTTACGGGCGCGACCGCAAGCTTGATGCCGCGTTGGGTGGCAAGCCTTCGAGCTGAGGCTTTGCCTTATTCCGGTTTCATCCGCAAGCGGACGATCGCGCTGAGAGCCTCTGTCTTTCCAGCCGCCGCTGCGCGCTGATACCACTCGAGCGCATGTGCGCTGTTGGGCTCGATATCCTTGACTTTGAGCGCGGCGAGAATTACCGGATCGTAGCTCTTCGCCATTCCCAGCGCGCCATCGGGTGAGCCGCCCGTCCAGGCTTGCTGATAGGCCTTTCGGGCACCTTCAAGGTCGCCCGAATTCAGCAGGCTGTCTCCGGTAAGCGCGTGTTTCGCAGCCATCTGCCGTGCTGCGGTATGGGTCACGCTCACATTGACCGGCTCGGGTATGGAACCGGGCAATCCTGCCCTGGGTGTATCCGAGAGCGCGGGCTGCGACATCTGCAGTGGAGGAGGCGCCGAAACCGGCTCCACAATCACGTCCGAAAGCGCGATGGTCATGGTCTTGACCGGGGCCGCGAGTTCGCCGGTACTCTTTTCAAAAGCCGCGACCGCGACATCGAATTGCGGCTGCTGGGCCTGCGGTATCATCAGCTTCACGTTCCTCAGATCGTCCATTGAAAGAGCCCAGACCTTGTCGGCATCGCGCTTACCGCTGGTAAGATAGGCATCCTCAGGCAGGCCCGAGATCTTCATGATGAGATCCTGGGACGGAAGTGCGGGTTCTGCACTGAGCAACAGAGGGATCAGGCTGTTTGTCTCGCCTGTCACGTCATTCACTTCCAGCGTGGCAGTGGCGACCTGCTTCTTGGGAACGACGGACGCAGTAACAATGTGCAGTTCTTTCTGCGGAATTGCCGGAGCCTCTGCGGCTGGCGTGGTTTCCGCGCCGCTCAGCAACGCAAGGGCCGTGCCTTTGAGCGTGGAATACTGCGAACTGAGGAAGCCAACCGTTCCGCCAGAGATCACGGCCATCAAGGCAGCCAGGGCAAAAGTCTGCTTGAGGCTCAACCCCTTGGAAACGGGGTGTTTTTCGTGGGAGGGATCGGCATCATCGCGGCTCTCGAGAAAACGTGCGGGCGGGCGTGGCCGTTGTGGAAGTGAATGCCGGGAAGTCGGCTTTTTCTGGGTGTCAGGATGCGTGGTCCGGTTAGGAATGTTGCGGCTTAGCCGATAGCGCGAGACGCGCTCTTCATGCGGGTCATGGTCTGACTGCTTCAGAAACCAGCTTGGTTCATCAGAAGCAAACGGATCATGCTTGTTCACATGTTCGGGGTGTTGATGGTGTTCATCGGATGTACGAAGACGGTTTATCATGTCCATTCTCCAGGAATTACCAAGGTCGCAAAGCTGTCGACCGCGCGCAGAAGGCACGCCGGACTGAGCCTGCGATAATCACTCGAGTGCTGCCGAAATTCACGGCAACGGGCCGCCTTTCAGGCGGTACGCAACAGCAATGGCATGATACATCCCCTGCCATCTCCTTGTTAAAGCAGCCGTCCCGCTGCATGCGGCGCGTGTTGGTTCACGCGATCACATGTTTAACAAAGTGTAACATGAAGGGAGAATGTGGCGCGGAGCGGGCGAGATTGTGGAATCTCCACTGCGGGTTTCGATGACTTGCATTAGAGTTTCGATTGCAGGTAGGCAGTGCGTCCAAAGGTGACCCTTAATGACGGTGATCGACGAAGCAAAGGCTAAGATCAAGGGGCGGAAGCTCCGGATCGTGATGCCTGAAGGAGAAGACGCGCGGATCGTCGCTGCTGCACAACTTCTGGCTGCGGAGGATTTGGCCGTGCCTGTGGTGTTTGGCGCAGACAGCGTGCCGGACCCAGACACAATTCACATCGGGATCGTGCGCGCCCGCCGCGAGAAAATGACAGATGCCATGGCGGCGCGGCTTCTGAGGAAACCGCTTTATCGCGGTGGCGCGATGGTGGCCGTGGGCGAGGCATCCGCGATGATTGCAGGCGCCGCGAACCCGACCGCGCGCGTGATCGAGGCAGCGCTGATGACGATTGGGACGGCGGAAGGCATTACCACGCCCTCAAGCTTCTTTCTGATGCAATGGCCCGACAAGCGCCTGATCTTCGCCGATTGCGGCGTGAACGTTCAGCCCACCGCAGCGGAACTGGCCGATATTGCGATCTCTTCCGCGAAGAGTGCGGCAATGCTCCTGAGCGAGGAAGCGCGCGTGGCGTTGTTGTCGTTTTCCACCAAGGGCAGTGGAATTCATACCGATGCGGATAAGGTGATTGAAGCGTTGCGCCTGGCTCGCGAAAAGGCACCGCACCTGAAGATCGACGGCGAGATGCAGGGCGATGCGGCACTCTCTCCCAAGGTTGCCGCGAAGAAGATGAAGGAGCCGGGCGAGGTGGCGGGCAGGGCAAATGTGCTGGTCTTCCCTGATCTCGATGCCGGAAACATCGCCTATAAGCTCACGCAATACCTGAGCGGCGCGCAGGCCATAGGTCCAATTCTGCAAGGCTTTGCCAAGCCGGTGTCGGACCTGTCGCGAGGTGCGACCGTCGAGGATATCATCGCCACGAGCGCCCTGCTGCTGGCGATGGTATAAGTACTCAACCAAACGGTTGACAATCTGCGCCGCCAATTCAACGCCGGCGCCGGCTGGCACATGCATCTCGATGTTCTCGCGGCGAAAACGTTCGGGAAGCAATCAGAGCCGTTCTGGGATGGCTAGCAGCGCCTCGAGAAGGAATATGACAAGCGCCTTCCCGCCTGAAGTTTCTGACGCAATTCTTCTCCCCGTCAAAAGCGGGGAGAAAGCCTAGATGAGATTTCTCACGTTGCGCGCGATCGTCAGTTCCTCGTTTGCGGGAACGACGAAGACCTGATCGCCCGGCACGTTAAGCCACTTGAGATGCGTGAGGATTCGCGCGCGCACGGGTCCGGCATTCTCGCCCACGCCACCTGTGAAGACGATGGCATCGAGCCCGCCGAGTGCTGGTACAAGCGATGCGGCATGGCGCGCGGCGGAATAGCAATAGTAATCCACCGCTTCGATGGCCTCCGTCCTGTCGCTCGCCAGCAAGGTGCGCATATCTGGCGAGATGCCGGAAAGGCCGAGCAGCCCGCTCTTGCGGTAGAGCAGGTCTTCGAGCTGATCGAGGGACAGATGCTCGTCGCGCATCAGCGCCACCAGCACACCTGGATCGATGGAGCCGGTGCGCGTGCCCATCACGAGGCCATCGGCAGTTGAAAAGCCCATGGTGGTGGCAACGCTCTTGCCATCGAAGATCGCGCACATCGATGCGCCGGACCCCAGATGC
>JBKJQU010000042.1:0-7781 GCA_046594995.1 Aestuariivirga sp. | reverse complement strand
CACGGCGTTGCGGGCGAGAAGACCCGCGCCGATCATCACGCTAGGGTTCGAGGTGTTGGTGCAGGAGGTGATGGCCGCGATCACCACGTCGCCATCGCCCAGATCGAAGTTGGCATTCTCGACCGTGTAGCGGCTGGTCAGCTTTTCGGCCGCCTCGAACTCGTCCGACATCACCTTGGCGAAGCCGGCGGCGACGTTTGACAATTCCACCCGGTCCTGCGGGCGCTTGGGGCCGGCCATCGAGGGCACCACGCTGGCGAGGTCAAGGTCCAGCGTTTCCGAGAACACCGGGTCCTCCGACTTCGGCGTCCAGAACATATTCTGTGCCTTGGCGTATTTCTCGACGAGCGCAACTTGAGCCGCAGGCCGCGCCGTTCCCTTCAGATAGGCCACCGTTTCGGCGTTGACCGGGAAGAAACCGCAGGTGGCGCCATATTCCGGCGCCATGTTGGCAATCGTCGCCATGTCGGCCAGCGACAGGGTGTTGAGGCCATCTCCGTAGAATTCCACGAACTTGCCGACCACACCTTTCTTGCGCAGCATCTGGGTGACGGTGAGCACGAGGTCCGTCGCCGTGGTGCCTTCGGGCAGAGCGCCCGTCAGCTTGAAGCCGATGACTTCGGGGATCAGCATGGAAATCGGCTGGCCCAGCATGGCGGCTTCCGCCTCGATGCCGCCAACACCCCAGCCCAGCACGGCGAGGCCGTTCACCATCGTGGTGTGGCTATCAGTGCCGACGAGCGTATCGGGATAAGCATAGGTTATGGTCTTGCCCTTCACCTTGTCAGTGCGGGTCCAGACGGTCTTGGCGAGATATTCGAGATTTACCTGATGGCAAATGCCGGTACCAGGCGGCACCACGCGGAAATTGTCGAAAGCGCCCTGCCCCCATTTCAGGAAGGTGTAGCGCTCGCCGTTGCGGTCATATTCGAGGTTGACATTGGCCTTGAAAGCCTTGGAGTTGGCGAAGAAGTCCACCATCACCGAATGGTCGATCACGAGGTCGACGGGGGCCAGCGGGTTGATCTTCTGCGGGTCCTGTCCCAGCGCTTTCATGGCATCGCGCATGGCGGCCAGATCGACGACGGCGGGAACGCCGGTGAAATCCTGCATCAGCACGCGAGCCGGACGGAAGGCGATTTCCTTCTCGTCCTTGCCGCGGTTCTTCAGCCACTTGGCGACGCCCTGGATGTCGGCCTTGGTCACCGACCGGCCATCCTCATGCCGCAACAGGTTTTCCAGCAGAACCTTCAGCGAGTAAGGCAGCCGGGAAATGCCGGAGAGGCCGTTCTTCTCCGCCGCCTTCAGGCTGAAGTAGGTATAGGTCTTGCTGCCGACCTTGAGGGTCTTGCGGCACTTGAAGCTGTCGAGGGACATAGGGGCCTCTTGTTTGGGTGGGATTGCCGCAGGCTATAATCTTATTTGCGTTGCGGCACCAGATCAACCAAGGGTGCATGCGCCTTTCGGTTGATCTCAATGCCGTGTTTTGCGGCATCTTCGCGCCTTCCGGATGCGGAAAATTGTCCGGACTTGCGGTACGCCATTGCAACTTTCGCGCGCTACACTCTTGCCGGGATCGAAAACCGCCCGAAGGCGCCGGAGAAACATGATGAGACACCAGCCGATTCGTTTTTCGCTGCTCGCCGCTGCCGGACTGCTTCTGGCCTCCTGCGGTTCGTACGACGCCGAGTATCAGGAATTTGCCAAGTCCAAGAAGATGTCGGCCGAGCAGACGGCAGCTTTCATGGCTTGCGCCACTGGCCACTGGAAGAACAAGCCGTCGTTTCCGGCCAAGGACGGCACCGTCGTCATGAAATCGGTGCCGCTCGAGATCTGCGCCTGCCAGACCCCGGCAATCACCAGTGTTCTCGCCGAAAAAGACTACAAGGGCTACTTACCATTTGCCGAATACATGGCAAAGCCCGTGAAAAAGAAGCCGCCGCGCTTCAGCAAGAAAATCCTGAGAGACGGCGTCAAGTCTCCCGATGCGGGAAAGCGGCTCGAGGCGTCGTTCAATTCCTGCGTCGAGGGCTACAAGTCGAAGAACAAGGACAATCCGGAAACGGCGGAACTCTTCCAGTTCGTGCCGGCGCCTCCGCCAAAGGAAAAAAAGACGGCCGACGCCACGCATTGAAGACCGGGCGCGATCAGTTCAGAAGCGCCAGACGCTCGCGGAGCTTGGCGAGCAGCGCCGCCTGTTGTGCTGTGATGGGACCTTCAATAGCGGCCACTCTTTCGACCGCGGCAAGGAAACCCTCTCGTTCGCTTCGGTTCAGCGCACCGACCCAGAGCTTGGCATAGCGCATCGAAACCATGTAGGGGTCGACAACATGGCTTGCTACCCACTTGCCGAAAACCATGACCTCGGACGGGTCTGCGACACCCATCACCGACTGCAATTCATGCTTTATGGCATTCTCGGTTGCCTCAAGAAGCGGCCCTCGTTCGCGCGCAAGGGTTATCATCATGACCACGGCAGCAGCCAGTGGATCATCGACCGCTTCCATGGGCGAATCTTCCACCTTCTTCCTGAACTTGTAACGCTTGTACTTGCCGATGGCGCGGCCGGCAGCGTCGGTCACTTCGTTTGCCGCTTCGCCCACTGCCTTCATGCGCCACCACCAGAAGGCAGCTCCACTCAAGATCGCCACAAGCCCGAGCAGTACATGCATCGCGTCATCCTGGAAAGGTTCTGACGCTATGATAAAGCTGCACACGATGTGCTGCAACTTGCCCTTGAAAACAGGCTAAATGCGCTTGGTGTTCCCGGCTTAAAGCTTCAGTCGCGGAGCTGTTGCCGACGGTGCCATTGCCTGGAGCGGAGGCGGGGAGCCAGATAGGCCGAGATAAAGGGCGAGAGAGCAAAGCTCGCAACAATCACCACCGGCAGCCAGAACGTGGCGTCATCATAGAGTTGCGGAATGGACAGCACGGTTACGGCGCCGATGCCAAATAGCACCGCGTTCACCATCATTGCGATCAGCAGGGCGATACGGGTATTGGTCGACAGTTGCATGGGCAAACCTCTCTGGAGCTAACATGCATATGAAACAACGCCTGCCTCCGGGCTTAATGCGCCGATACGCCTGCGAGTTCCTTCCACACCACTTCACCTCAGACCCGGCGTTCCACCATCATCTTCTTGATTTCGGCAATGGCTTTGGCGGGAGAAAGCCCCTTGGGACAGGCCTTGGTGCAGTTCATGATTGTGTGACAGCGATAGAGCCGGAAGGGATCTTCCACATTGTCCAGACGCGCACCTGTGGCTTCGTCGCGCGAATCGATCATCCAGCGATAGGCCTGCAGGAGTGCTGCGGGGCCCAGATAGCGGTCGCCGTTCCACCAGTACGAGGGGCAAGAGGTGGAGCAGCAGGCGCAAAGGATGCACTCGTACAGGCCGTCAAGCTTGGAGCGGTCCTCCGGCGACTGCTTCCATTCGGCCTGGGGTTCCGGCGTCGTGGTCTTGAGCCAGGGCTCGATCGAGCGGTGCTGGGCGTAGAAGCGCGTCATGTCCGGTACGAGGTCCTTCACCACCGCCATGTGCGGCAGCGGATAGATGCGGACATCGCCCTTCACATCCTCGCAGGATTTCAGACAGGCAAGAGTGTTGGTGCCGTCGATGTTCATCGAGCATGAGCCGCAAATGCCCTCGCGGCACGATCGGCGGAAGGCCAAGGACGGGTCCTGCTCGTTCTTGATCTTGATCAGCGCGTCCAGCACCATCGGGCCGCACTGGTCCATATCAACCGTGAAGGTATCGACCTGCGGATTTTTCCCGTCATCCGGGTTCCAGCGATAGACCTTGAAGTCCCTGAGCTTCTTGCCCTCAGGCTTCGGCCAGACCTTGCCCGGCTGGATCTTGGAGTTCTTGGGTAGTTTGAATTCAGCCATCTTCGTTCCGCTCAGTAAACCCTTGCCTTAGGCTTGATGTAGTCGATGTCGCTGGACATGGTGTAGTCGTGCACCGGGCGGTAGCCCAAACGCACGGACTTCTTGTCGCGGTCGGCCCAGGCGAGGGAATGCTTCATCCAGTTGACATCGTCGCGGGTGGCGTAGTCCTCGCGGGCATGGGCGCCGCGGCTTTCCTGCCGGGCTTCGGCACTGACCACGGTCGTTGCCGACTGCAGGATGAGGTTCTCGAATTCCAATGTCTCGACCAGGTCGCTGTTCCACACGAGCGAGCGGTCAGTGACGTTGATGTCCTCTATGCCCTGCCAAACTTCGCTCAAGCGCTTCACACCTTGCGCCAGCGTATCGCCAGTGCGGAAGACGGCGGCGTCATTCTGCATGATCCTCTGCATCCGCGCGCGGAGCTGTGCAGTTGGTGTTCCGCCACTGGCATGGCGATAGTGATCGAGGCGCGAAACGGCCAATTCGGCTGCATCGACGGGAAGGTCGGCATGGGGCGAATTGGGTTTAATCAACTCGATGCAGCGGAGGCCAGCCGCGCGGCCAAACACCACGAGATCGATGAGCGAATTGCTCCCCAACCGATTTGCTCCGTGGACGGAGACGCAGGCCGCCTCGCCCACTGCCATCAGGCCCTGCACGGTCTTTTCGGGGTTTGCGGGATCGCCTGCCAGAACCTCGCCGTGATAATTCGTCGGGATGCCGCCCATGTTGTAATGCACCGTCGGCAGGATCGGGATCGGCTCGCGGGTCACGTCGACGCCCGCGAAGATCTTGGCCGACTCGGAAATGCCCGGAAGGCGCAAGTGCAGCACTTTCGGATCGAGATGCTCCAGATGCAGGTGGATATGGTCCTTCTGCGCACCCAAGCCACGGCCTTCGCGAATTTCGATCGTCATCGAGCGCGAGACGACGTCGCGCGAGGCCAGATCCTTGGCGGACGGCGCATAGCGCTCCATGAAGCGCTCACCTTCGGAATTGGTGAGATATCCGCCTTCACCACGCGCGCCTTCGGTGATGAGGCAGCCCGCGCCATAAATGCCGGTCGGGTGGAACTGCACGAATTCCATGTCCTGGCAGGGAAGGCCTGCGCGCAGTACCATGGCATTGCCATCACCCGTACAGGTGTGGGCAGATGTTGCCGAGAAATAGGCACGGCCATAGCCGCCTGTCGCCAGGATCGTCTGGTGCGAGCGAAAGCGGTGGATCGAGCCATCCTCCATGCACATGGCGACGACACCGCGGCACTGGCCGTTTTCCATGATGAGGTCCAACGCAAAATACTCGACGAAGAATTCGGCCGCGTAACGAAGGCTCTGGCCATAGAGCGTGTGAAGCATGGCGTGACCGGTACGGTCGGCGGCGGCACATGTGCGCTGCACCGGCGGGCCATCGCCAAAGTTCATCATATGGCCCCCGAAAGGCCGCTGGTAGATCTTGCCTTCTTCCGTGCGCGAGAACGGCAAGCCGAAATGCTCAAGCTCGTAAACGGCGGTGGGCGCATTGCGGCAGAGGTATTCGATGGCATCCTGGTCGCCGAGCCAATCGGCACCTTTCACCGTGTCATACATGTGCCAGCGCCAATCGTCCTCACCCATGTTGGCAAGTGACGCCGCAATGCCACCTTGCGCTGCTACCGTATGCGAGCGCGTGGGGAAGACCTTCGAGATGCAGGCGGTCTTGAGGCCGGCTTGCGACGCGCCCAACGTGGCGCGGAGGCCGGAGCCGCCAGCACCCACCACGACGACGTCATAGGTATGGTCTGTGACCGGATAGGAGCGCCCGCCGATCGAGAAGCTCTTTGGGGCCTTCATCTTGGTTTCGACAGCAGCCATCAGAGTCCGAAGCTCATCTTGAGAATTGCGTAAAGGGCCACGACACCGAGTATCGCAGTGAAGAAGGAGTTGAACAGCAGCGCGCTGAACTTAGCCAAGGGTGCATGTACGTAGTCCTCGATCACCACCTGAAGGCCAAGCCGCATGTGCCAAAGCGTGGCGATCATGGTGAGCGACAGAAAGATCGCCACGATGGGATTGGAGATGCTCGCGATCAGTTCGGCGCGCGTGGCGCCCAGATGGGTGATGATGAAGACCACGAGGAACACCGTCAGCGGCACGAGGGCAAGCGATGAAACCCGCTGCATCCACCAGTGATCGGTCCCGGACTTCGCGGAGCCCAAGCCCAGCACGCGGCCCAGAGGCGTTCTCATGCTCATGACATCACTCCATAGCCGATCACCCAAAGGATGATGGTGATGACGATCCCGCCCGCCAGCACGATCTGCGCGCCGCGCTCGACGCTCGGCAGCTCGAAGCCCAGCCCCATGTCCCAGATCAGGTGGCGGATTCCACCCAGAGAATGGTGCATCAGCGCCCAGGTGAAGCCAAACAGCAAGATTTGCCCCAGCCAGTGGCCGAACACACCCTGCACCACGTTGAAATATTCATCCGACGCCGCCGCCGCCGTCAGCCACCAGACCAGCAGCAGCACGCCCGCGTAAAGGGCGATGCCTGTGGCACGATGAAAGATTGACATCATCATCGTCAGCATCGGGCGGTAGATTTGCAGATGCGGCGAAAGCGGGCGCGCCGCGTTTTTTGTATCAGACATGACTCAATTCCCGTTCCCGGAGGAAAGTTCTACCTTGTGCAGTGCAGTATCGCAAATAGGTCAAAAGACATAGGATGATACTTCAGACAGCTTGACGCAGATCATAGGCTTTGCGCATGGCAGGTATCAGATAAGGTCGCTCCCATCACGGAATCCTGATCATGATCGACATCGTCTGCCCTGCCTGTTCCGCCGTCAACCGCCTGCCCGCCGGAAAGCCTGCGGAAGCGGCCCGTTGCGGCAAATGCCACACAGCGCTGTTCGACGGACAACCCGTGGCGCTGACCTCCGCCAATTATGTAAAGCATCTGTCGCGCAATTCGATCCCCGTGCTGGTGGATTTCTGGGCAGAATGGTGCGGCCCCTGCAAGATGATGGCGCCCGAGTTCCAGAAGGCCGCGCAAGCCATGGAACCCCATGTGCGTTTCGCCAAGCTGGATACAGAAGCCGCTCAGCAGGAGGCAGCCGCCAACGGCATCCGCTCGATTCCGACCATGATCCTGTTCCGGGACGGCCGGGAGATCGCCCGCGAGTCGGGCGCCATGCCGGCAGGGCAAATCGTGCAGTGGGTGCGAGGCGTTCTCCACGGCTGACGCCGCAATTTCAGCGCATTGGCGGGCTCATCTCAGGGCTGCATGCGGCGCTGGCGTTCTTTCATCCTCATTCTGCTTCTGATCACCGGGCTCGCGGCGCTACTCGCGGCGGCGCGGACCGACTTCTTTCCCGAGCGCTATAACCCGCTGTCGCCTCTCAACCTTGCGGAGGAGCCCAATTCCATTACCGGCTGGAAACTGTGGATGATGACTGATGATCTGCCGGCCTGCATTGCCGCCTTACAGCGGGCAGGCGTGGAGATGGAGCAGATGCCATCGCGGATCGAACGTTCCGGCTGCACTCGCGAGGACACGATCACACTCGCAAAATTCTCGCGCGCGGCCATCGCTCCGGAGGAAATGCGATGCGATGTAGCGCTCCGGCTTTACCTATTGGAACGCCACGTTATCCAGCCCGCCGCCCGAAAGCATTTTGGAACATCAGTTGGCCGGATCACGCATTTCGGCAGTTATTCCTGCCGCAACATCTCCGGCAGCAATCGGCTCAGCGAACATGCCACAGCAAACGCCTTCGATCTTTCGGGCTTCGTACTGTCAAACGGCCAGACCATTTCCCTGAAACGCGACTGGACAGGGGGCGGTGCACCGGCGGGCTTCCTGCGCGGCGTTCGGCGTGGTGCCTGTGACTTCTTCAACATGGTGCTGAGC
>JBKJQU010000005.1:0-4603 GCA_046594995.1 Aestuariivirga sp. | reverse complement strand
TTACGTGCGGAAATGGGTGCCCGAACTGTCACGCATCCCGGACGAGTTCATTCACCGCCCGTGGGAGGCGCCGCAACTTGTGTTGCAAGAGGCCGGCGTGGAATTGGGCAAGACTTATCCTCGCCCTCTGGTCGAACACGGCTACGCCCGCGACAGGGCGTTGGCCGCGGTGAAAGAGATCAAGGGAGCGGCATGACAAAAATCCTCGCCATCAGCGGCGCCTTGCGCAGGGCTTCGACCAATACCGGGCTGCTGCGCGCGCTGAAAGAGATGGCGCCCTCGCATGTGACAGTTGACATCGCCACGCTGCACGGCATTCCGCTGTTCAACGAGGACGACGAGGCGGCAACGGGCAAGCCTGAAGCAGTGAAGGCACTGGATGCGCGGATCCGCGCGGCCGATGGCATCGTGCTCGCATGCCCCGAGTATAACTTCTCCGTACCCGGAGTTTTAAAGAACGCCACCGACTGGCTGTCTCGCGGCGGCTCGCCGTTGCGCTGGAAGCGGGCCGGGATCATCGGCGCGGGTGGGGGTGAGTTCGTCGGCACGGCGCGGGCGCAATATCACCTCCGGCAGAACCTTCAGGCATTGCAGGCCATAACCATGCCGAGGCCCGAAGTCTTCGTGAACCACAACGAGGAGAAGTTCGATGGTGATGGCAACCTGACGGATGAAGAAACGAAGCGACACCTCGGCAAGTGGTTCGAATCATTTATCGAGTGGGTTGAGAAGAAGCCGTGATCCGCTAGGCCCTTCGAGGCTCCCCCGGATCAGGTCCGGGGTCGCACCTCAGGGTGAGGACAATTGCTAGTCCCTCATGCTGAGGTGCCATGCGCAGCATGGCCTCGAAGCATCACGCCGGCACACTGCTCGCCGCCGTGCGGATGGCGGCGATTTCTGCACCATAATCCGCAGCCTTGAAGATCGCCGAGCCTGCAACCAGCACATTGGCACCTGCGCGCGCCACGTCCGCCGCATTGGCGCGGGTGATGCCGCCGTCGACCTCGATGTCGATGTTCCGTCCACGGACCATTTGGCGGGCTTCCGAAATCTTGTCCAGCATCGCCGGAATGAAGGCCTGGCCGCCGAAGCCGGGATTGACCGTCATTACCAGGATGAGATCGAGCCGGTCGAGAACATGGGTCAGCACCGATACGGGTGTCGCGGGATTGAGCGAGACGCCCGCCTTCTTTCCCATCGCGCGGATCATCTGCAATGACCGGTCGAGATGAGCACCAGCCTCCGCATGGACCGTGATGATGTCGGCACCCGCTTTCGCGAAGGCCTCGAGAAAGCGGTCCACCGGCGAAATCATGAGGTGCACGTCGAACACCTTCTGCGTCACCGGGCGGATCGCCTCGATGATCGGCATGCCGAACGAGATGTTGGGCACGAAATGCCCGTCCATCACATCGATATGAACCCAGTCGGCGCCGCCCGCATCGATGGCGCGCACCTCGTCACCCAGCCGTGCGAAATCGGCGGCGAGGATCGAGGGCGAAATCAATAACGGGCGGCCCATGGCGTTCAGTCCGTTCAGATCAGCTTGCCGAGGGCGACGGCGGTGTCGCTCATGCGGTTCGAGAAGCCCCACTCATTGTCGTACCACGCGAGAATGCGCACGAAGTTGCCTTCCATGACCTTGGTCTGGTCCATGTGGAAGGTGGAAGAATGAGGATCGTGGTTGAAATCGATCGAGACGTTGGGCTCTTCCGTATAGCCGAGGATGCCCTTGAGCTTGCCGTTCGCAGCTTCCTTGATCGCCGCGTTGATCTCTTCCACGCTCGTGTTGCGCTTGGCCACGAACTTGAAATCGACGACGGAAACATTTGGCGTCGGCACGCGGATCGAGGTGCCGTCGAGGCGGCCTTTCAGTTCCGGAATGACGAGGCCGATGGCCTTGGCGGCACCAGTCGAGGTCGGGATCATCGACATCGCGGCGGCACGCGCGCGATAGAGGTCCTTGTGCATCGTGTCGAGGGTGGGCTGGTCGCCGGTATAGGCGTGGATCGTGGTCATGAAGCCATGATCGATGCCGACCGTGTCGTTCAGGACCATTGCCACGGGTGCAAGGCAGTTGGTGGTGCAGGACGCATTCGAGATGACGATGTGGTCCTTCGTCAGCTTGTGGTGGTTCACGCCATAAACGACGGTGAAGTCGGCGCCGTCGGCAGGTGCCGAGACGATGACGCGCTTGGCGCCGGCGGTGAGGTGCGCCGAGGCCTTTTCCTTCGAGGCGAAGATGCCGGTGCATTCGAGCGCGATGTCGACGCCGAGATCCTTCCATGGCAGCTGTGCCGGATCCTTGATCGCCGTCACCTTGAACGTATCCGTGCCGATCGAGATCGTGTCGCCCCTGGTGGTCACCTGATGCGGGAAGCGGCCATGCACCGAGTCATAGCGCAGCAGGTGGGCGTTGGTTTCGACCGGGCCCAGATCGTTGACACCGACGATGTCGATGTCCTTGCGGCCGGACTCATAGATGGCGCGGACGACATTTCGGCCGATACGGCCAAAGCCGTTGATGGCGACACGGACTTTCGTCATGGGGGATCTCCAGGTGGGGGTGACATGTGATTTCCGGGCGCACTTATAGAGATTTTGCCCCGGCGCGGAAGAGGGAAGTTGAGGTACGTAACTCAGACGGCGCGAGCTGGATAGTGCTTCGGGAAAAGTGCCGCCAGCGTGGTTCTGAGTATGTTGTGCGCGTCCCTCGCGCTGACCCGGCCCGGGTGCCCGGCGCCATCAGCCGCCACACCAAGCCATAGCCCGTCGCAGAGCGCCTCCAGTGTGCGCATGGCCAGCGTGGGATCGAGTGCGTAGCCTGCTTCGGCGATGAGGGTTTCGCAGAGCTTCAGCGTCGCCTGCTGGCGTTCGGCATCGGGGCCGGAGCAGATCTGGTCATAGGTGGGGCGCCCCTGCGTTTCGCCCCAGAAGGCGATCCACGCGCCGAGCTTCTCGGCCGTGAAGACGGCGGGATCGAAATCCGCGAGCAGGAGGGCGCTGAGCCTTCGCGCGGGCTCCTGTCCCGCGGCCTCCATCGCCGCTTCCCAATGGTGGCGGTATTCTTCCGCGAGGAATTGCAGCACCGCGGCGAGCAACTGGTCCTTGCTCTCGAAATGGAAGATGATGATGCCGACGGAAAGGCCCGCCGCCTTGGCGACATCCGCGATGGTGAGCGCCGCATAGCCTTTCTGGCCCAGCACGCGGATGGTGGAATCGATCAACTGCTGGCGCCGCACATCGCGGGACGCCTTGCGGACCGGCAACGGGGCGGCGGTCATGGGCATGCCTCAGTCATCGAGTGGCCTCTTCAGTCCCTTCGCAATCCAGCTGTTGCGCCCGATGCGGTCCAGCGCCCTCCACATCAAGGGGATACGGGCTTCCGCAATGCCGGGCAGGCTCAAAGGATCGAGCCCGGCCCAGGGCAAGAAGGGGTTCCGCCGGCCATAGGCCCAGATCTCGACCCGCCGCGATGGCCTGGCACTCAAGCCCCGCGCATGAAAGCCCACCGTGTCGCCCACCACCAGCGTGTTGGCGGGAACGGCGAAGGCCACGGGCTTGGGCAACTTCATGCGCTCCAGGTCCTGCGGGCTGGCGCGGAAAGAGCCGCGCGCCGAATAGCGGTCGGCGTGAGACGCCGCGCCGATGCTCATCTCATGCTCCCAGGCGAGCCGTTCCGGCGTCATCAGGTGCGAGCCGGGCACATAGCAGAAGGGGCCTTCGTCCTCGGCAACGTCCGTCAGGAAATACCAGGCCTTGATCGAGGGGTGGAAGGTATCGGCATGGAAGTTCGTCTGCGGATCAGGCGCCGCATCCTTCACGTGCGACAAAATCGTCTGGATGTAATAGAGCGGTTCCTGATTGAAGGAGCCGACATAGCGCAACAGGCCGCCCAGGTCCTTGCGCTTCAGGAACTGGTCGATGAGCGGCATGGCGCGGCGCGCTGCGCCATCAAGCGCCATGCGGCGGGTGATCGTATCGCCCTGTACCATCTCACGCGCCTCGCCCCGAAACGTAAGCGCCTGTTCCTTCAATGCGGCAAAGCTGTCCGGTTCCAAAAAGTTCCGCTTCACCACGTAGCCGTCGCGGTCGAACGCGGCGCGGTCTTCGGGCGGGACGAGCGAGGCGAGCCGTGCCCGCCGTTTCCACGCCAGCGCGTGCGCCAGCCTGATCCGGGCCGTATGCAGTCCCATCCGGTTCAGCGCCGGCGAGCCGATCACCTTGTTGTCGCGGAAGGATTTCGCCCCCGTGGCGAGGGCCAGCGTCCAGAACGGATATTTGACGAGGTCGGCGGCTTTCATATCGCCGGAGCATATAGTGGACAACGGGGATGAGTAAAAGTATTCCACCGTGCCTTCGAATCGAACAGGGCTGGCGCTGGTGAGCCTGATCTCAATTCCGGTCGTCGTGGCGCTGGAATGGTATGCCGTCGGGCGGCTACGGCACAAGATTGTGAAGTCGACGGCAGAGTGACGTCCTTCGATCACCGCGAAAGGACGTCACACATGTTCAAAGCTTCGTCCACTTGCCGTTCTTGGCCGACGATTTCACGCAGGCCTCGATGAAGGCCATGCCGGCCACGCCGTCTTCAATGCCCGGG
>JBKJQU010000244.1:0-6632 GCA_046594995.1 Aestuariivirga sp. | reverse complement strand
GTGGGCGCAAGGCCAGCAGACGCAGCAGAACGAAATCCAGCGGCTTCTGGTGCGGGCGACCGGGCCATTGGCACGCGGCACGGGCCGGGCCCGCGCCGAGGATGAGCGCTAGGGATGGCGGGTTCCCTGTCACGCCATCGCCGGGGCGGCGCGGAACAGGCTTACTGGCCGGGGTTCGTCGACGCGATGGCGCAGCTGCTGCTGGTCATCACCTTCCTGCTGTCGGTGTTCATGGTGGCGCAGTTCCTGCTGGCGCGTGAAATTTCGGGTCAGGATTCGGCGCTGGGGCAATTGCGCTCGCAGATTGCCGAGTTGACGCAATTGCTGGCGCTGGAGAAGGCCGCGAAGCAGGACGTCGAGGGATCAATGCTGGCGCTGCAGGATGATCTGGCCGCCCAGAAGACCAAGGCCGAAAGTCTTTCCGCCATGCTGGAAAGCGAGAGCGCCAAGGGCAACTCGGCGGGCAGCACCATCACCGGGCTGCAGACTTCGCTCGACAAGGAAAAGATCATTTCGTCAGACGCGCTGGCAAAGATTGAACTGCTGAACCAGCAGATCGCCGCCATGCGCCGCCAGCTTCAGACCTTGAATTCGCTGCTGACCGATGCGGAGACCCGCAACAATGCGTCCGAGGCGCAGATCGCCGACCTTGGCAAACGGCTCAATTCGGCGCTGGCGCAACGGGTGCAGGAGCTGACGCGCTTCCGCTCGGAATTCTTCGGGCGGTTGCGGCAAATCCTGTCGCAACGCTCGGATATTCTCGTGGTCGGCGACCGCTTCGTGTTCCAGGCGGAGGTGCTGTTCCCAAAGGGCGGGGCCGATCTGGCGCCTGAAGGCATAACCGAAATGCAGAAGCTGGCGGACGCTGCAAAGCAGCTCGAACGCGAGATACCTTCAGACATCGCCTGGGTGCTGCGGGTTGATGGACATACAGATGCCGATCCGATCCAGTCGACGCGCTTTGTCTCCAACTGGGAATTGTCGTCGGCACGCGCCATCGCGGTGGTCAAATATCTGATCAGCCAGGGCGTCGAACCCCGGCATCTGGTGGCCGCAGGCTTCGGCGAGTTTCAGGCCATCGATCCGGGCTCGACGGAGGAAGCAAAATCCAGGAACCGGAGAATCGAGCTCAAGCTGACGGAGCGGTGAAGCTCCAGAGCCTCAGGCATCACGATTGCAGCCGCGCCAGCGGCAATTTCAGCGCGATTTCTACGCCACTGGTCTTCCAGTCAATGTCGATGCTGCCGTCAAGCTGCTGTTCGATGCTGGTCCTGATCAGCTTCGAGCCGAAGCCGAAATGAGCAGGCGGCGACCCGACGGCGCCCTCGCAGGTTTCTACCCACATCAGCAACAAATGATCGTCAACAAGGCGCCAGGCGACATCAAGCAGCCCGCCGGTTGTCGAGAAGGCACCGTATTTGGCCGCGTTGGTTGCAAGCTCGTGCAGCGCCAGCGCCAGACTGGTGACAGCCGTGCTGCCGAGATGTACCGGCGGACCGCCGATCCTGATCTGGCCGGTCTCATGCGAAACATATGGCTTTGAAATTGCCGTCAGCAATTCATGCAGGTTCGATGTTTGCACTTCCGGGGACTGGCCCGTGTGGGGACCAGTGAGATCGTGGCTGGCCGCCAAAGCCGCAAGACGCCCATTCAGGCTGACCTTCATCTCTTGCGGCGTGGCCGCCGAATGAGCGGTAAGGGAGACCAGGCCGGAAGCCAGCGCAAACAGGTTCTTGATCCGGTGATTGGTCTCGTGAAGCAGCAACTCACGGCTTTCCTCAGCGCGTTTCCGGCTCGATATGTCGCGGAGCGCAAGCAAACCGGCTACGGCATGGCGGTTTTGGCCCTCTCCTTCATAATCGATCTGCAAGCGGGCGGAAACCCAAACCACGCTGCCGTCCGATCGGAGGATACGGTGCTCGAAAGCAACGAATCCCTCGCCTTGCGGACCAAGTAAATGTGCCATGCGGGCGGCGATTTCGGCCTCATCCTCAGGATGAATGCGGGCGTAAAGATCGGCGCGCGGGATCGGCACGTCGGCAGGAAGATCAAACAGCGCTGCGGCCGTGGTATCGAGCGTGTGAAGGCCGTTGCGGTAATCGAGTACGCCAAGGCCAAGGCCCGCCACGATTGAACCAAGCCGCAGCAAGGCGGCCGACTCGCGTGACCTGGCAATTTCGGCATCGCGCTCAGCAATGGCCATGCGCAGCTTGAGGTCGGTCATCACCTGGCGGGCGAGCGACTGCAGCAGCCGCGACTGGCGGCCGGTGAGGCCTTCCGGGCGGGGCTTTGTGTCGAGCACGCAGACCGTGCCGAGCGGCAGTCCTTCATTGGTTTCAAGCAGGGCACCGGCATAGAAGCGCAGGCCCCCGGCGGCTGTGACCAGCGGATTATTTACAAAGCGCGGGTCCTGGCTGAGGTCGGGCACAACAAACAGGCCTGGCTGCAGGATAGCATGGCGGCAGATCGAGGCTTCGAGCGGCAATTCGCGCTGGCCGATGCCAGTTTCGGCCTTGAACCACTGACGGTCGCTGGCAATGAAATTGACAACGGCAATCGGCGTTTCGCAAACCTCCGATGCAATCTGGACAATATTGTCGAACTGCGGCTCGCGTTCGGTGTCAAGAATTGCAAATTGTGCCAAAGCGGCAAGCCGCTCCTCCTCAATCCACGTCATCATGTCGGTGCATTCAGGGCTTATGGCGACGCCGGCTTCCGCCAGCTGTGGTTTCGACATGCTGATTCCCGATCCGTGTTGTTCCCGCAATTCGAGATGCTTCAGAAACCGCCTTTGCGCCTTCTATAAACAGGTGGATTGCAAGCATCAACTCTCAAATGAATGAGGGAGTCTGCCATATATCGCATGCAAGACATGGGAATGAACCTCCGGGACAGGCCCGGGCGTTTCGATTTACACTATGCCGTCTCAGCCGGCGGGTGCACCGAACTGCAGCTTGGCGAGCCTTGCATAGAAGGGGGGCATCAGGATGCGGCCGGCGTTCCTGAGTGGTGCGCGATGAACAGTGCGGCGCCTCAGGACGATGTGACTTTCAAAGCCGCATTGATCTCGATCTCTGTCAGCCTCGCTCCTCGGGACAACACGGCAGGCGCCCACAATCATCTTCGATCATGCAATTCGGAATGAAATCAATAGCCGGGTTCGGTGCAGGTCACTCTCCAGGCCTTGTAGTCGAGCTTCCAGACACGGGAACCCGCACCGTAATTCTTGCGGCAGATCTTGCGCGCTTCCTCCATCATTTCCTCGCGCTGCTTGGCGGTGAAATCATCGCGGCTCTTGCTGATCTTCTTTTTCTGGATTGGGCATTTACCGCCTGGCTGGCTTGGGCAATAGCCCGCAGCCGAGACGGGTGCTGCCTGTGTGAGCGGAAGAAGGAGAAGAAGAGCCAATACCAAAGCACGCATCTTGATTCCCCAGTTTTGTGGCCTGCCGACTATGGGATTTCGCGCAGGATTTTCAGAAAAGTCAATATGCCCGGCTCAGGCAGAGGGTGCGCTGAACTGGAGCTTGGCGAGCCTGGCATAAAGGGGACTGGTGTTCATCAGCAGGGAATGCGGGCCTTCCGCAATGAGCCGGCCGTCATCCAGCACGAGGATGCGGTCGGCGTTCCTGACCGTGGCCAGGCGGTGCGCGATGACCAGCGTGGTGCGGTTGGCGGTGAGCTTTTCGATGGCCTGCTGGATGAAGGCCTCGCTCTCGGCATCGAGCGCGCTCGTCGCTTCATCGAGCAGCAGGATCGGCGCATCGCGGAGAATGGCGCGGGCAATGGCGATGCGCTGGCGCTGGCCGCCGGAAAGTGTGACACCGCGCTCGCCCACTTCCGTGTCATAGCCCCTGGGCAGACGGTCGGCGAATTCATCGACGCGGGCGGCGCGGGCCGCGGCGAGCACTTCATCCTCCGAGGCTTCCGGTTTGCCGAAGCGGATGTTTTCGAGAACGGTGCCCGAGAATATGATCGTCTCCTGCGGAACGACGGCAATGCGGGTGCGGATGGCCTGAGGGTCTGCCTTCTTCACGTCGACGCCATCGACGGTGACGGTTCCGGCCTGCGGATCGAAGAAGCGCAGCACGAGCGAGAAGATCGTGGTCTTGCCGGCACCAGACGGGCCGACGATTGCCACCGTCTCGCCGGTCTTCACAGCAAAGCTCACATCATGCAGGGCCCTGGCATCGGGCCTTGTCGGATACCGGAAGGTAACGCCATCGAAGGCCACTTCACCGCGCGGGGGATTGGGCAGCACAGCCGGATTAGGCGGTGGGGCAATGTCCGGCTCTTCGTCAAGGAGTTCGGAAATGCGCTCGGCGGCGCCTGCCGCAAGCTGCACTTCGCCCCAGACCTCGGAGAGCTGGCCCAGCGAGCTTGCGGCGATGATGGCATAGATCAGGAACTGGCTGAGGGTGCCCGCCGTGAGGTTTCCGGAAATGACCTCGCTGGCGCCATACCAGAGCAACACGACGATGGCGCCCAGCGCCACACTGATGATGGCGGCGGTCAAGACCGCGCGGGCCATGGTGCGCTTGGCAGCGGCGCTGAAGGCCATTGCGGTGGCGCCCGAGAATGACTTGCGGGCGGCATTCTCCTGCACGTTCGACTGCACGGTCGAAACGGCGGCGAGGCGCTCCTGCGCGAAGGCAGCGGAATCGGCCAGCGTATCCTGCGCCTGACGCGACAGGTTCCGTACGCGGCGGCCATAGACGACGAGCGGCAGCACCACCAGCGGAAGGGCAAGAAGCGAGAGGCCGGCAAGCTTCGGACTGGTCAGCACCATCATCACGATGGTGCCGATCAGCATCACCACGTTGCGGAGCGCGATCGAGGCGGTGGACGAGAAAGCGGCCTTGATCTGCGTCGTATCCGCGGTAAGGCGCGAGACGACTTCCCCCGAGCGCTGGGTTTCGAAGAAGCCGGGGCTGAGCTTCAGGAGATGGCTGAAAAGCGCATCCCGCACATCGGCGACGACTCGCTCGCCCAGCCACATGACGTAGTAAAACCGGATGGCGCTGCCCAGCGCCAGAACCACGACGACGGCGAGCATTGCGAAGAAATACTGGTTCACCAGCGCCGCGTTGGCGGAGGAAAAGCCATTGTCGATGATGCGGCGGACTGCCAGGGGCACCACCAGCGTGGCGCTGGCAGCGGCCAGCAGCGCCACCAGCGCCAGGATGATCTGGAGCTTGTAGCGGGCCAGGAAGGGCGTGAGGCGGAGGAGCGGGCGAAGGTTGCGGCTTTTGGGCCGGCGGCGGGCTTCGTCTTCAAATGAACTCATGATTGCGTGGCTTGCCTCCTCAGGCCTTCTCCTGTATAGCCCCGGCCCGAACCCGGCAATACATTGTCAGTCCACGCGTCATTCCGCGCCACATAACGAGTTTCCGCCATGAAGCAAGGCATTCACCCACAATATCACATGATCAACGTGGTCATGACCGACGGCACCAAGTTCCAGACCCGCACCACCTGGGGCAAGTCGGGCGACACCATGAACCTCGACATCGATCCGAAGTCGCATCCGGCATGGACCGGCGGCCAGCAGACCCTGCTCGACCGCGGCGGCCGCGTCTCGAAGTTCAACCAGAAGTTTGCCTTCCTCAAGAAGTAAGCTGCTGTATCAGTTACGAAAAAGCCCGGCCTGAGTGCCGGGCTTTTTGTGTTTGGGATCTAATTCTTTGCCACTGTACACGCGCCGCCGGCGGCGTTGATCTTGGTGCAGAGCTTCTGGGCTTCGGCGCGGTTGTCGCGGCCGATCATGACGCGCACCATCTTGTGGCGGCCCATGCTGCGGTTGGTCTTGCGGGTGACCAGAGGTTCCTCGCTGCCGATGAGGCCGGAGTAGCGGTTCCGCACGAAGTTGAAGGCTTTGAGCGCGCGGGCTTCCGAGAAGCCGCCGGCGAGCACCACGCCCCAGGGCTTCCAGCCTGCCTGTTTCACGTCCGACCGCAGCGGCGACAGTTGCCGCTGGACGAGGGCCTGACACTGTTCACTGAAACTTCCGGCCTTGCCGATATCGGGGATGGGGAAGGCCGCGTTCTCGACTTTCCACTCCTCATGGCTGCGGCCCGTGATCGAGAGGACGTAGTCCTGCGTCTCGTAAGGGAGGCCCGACTTGCCGGCGAGCCATTTCCGCACCCGTTCTTCGCCCGCGTTATAGGCGGCGGCGGCACGGCCGAGGTTTCCGAACATGCGGTTCAGTTCGGCCAGATACCTGGTAGAGGCCGCCAGCGCCTGCGCGGGATCGAAAGGATCGGCGAGGCCACGGCGTTTCGCGGTGGCTGGCATGAACTGGGCAATGCCTTCGGCACCCTTGGAGCTGATGGCGCCGGGATCGAAAAGGCTTTCCTTCCAGATCAGGCGGGCGATGAAAGCTTCCGGAATCGCATGCTCGGTGGCGCGCGCCGACATTTCATCGCAGATCGAGACGGCGAAAGCCTTGCGGCCTTCGTCCGTCTTCGGAATTTCGGGCGTGGCCGCGTCCGCCGCCGCTGGAAGCAGGATCGAATCGCCTTAACTTCAAGGTAGCAGCCGCGTCTGACCTTTCGGGGGATCGTGATGCGCCTGAAACTGCTGACTGCCGCTTTGATCCTGCTGCCAGCGGCGGCGGACGCGGCCACGCCCGAA
>JBKJQU010000163.1:0-7787 GCA_046594995.1 Aestuariivirga sp. | reverse complement strand
CCAGATCATCTTGACGGCGATCATCGCCTATCCGGCGACGGCGGTCATGAAAAAGCGCCTCAACGACCGTGACCGGCCGGGCTGGTACGTCTACCTGTTCTGGACGCCCACAGTGCTAAGCCTGCTGCTCGGCATTACGGGACTGTCACTCACCATGACCGACATGAGTGGCGTGATGGTGCCAGGACAGTCGACGCTGGGCTGGATAGTCAGCATCTTCAGTATTGTGATCGGCCTGTGGGCGCTCGTGGAACTCGGGATACTGAAGGGCACCGATGGGCCGAATCAACACGGGAAAGACCCGGTTCCGGCATGATACTTTATCCCTCATGCTGAGGTGCTCCGCCACGGGCGGAGCCTCGAAGCATCTGGCAGTGGTGGGCGCGGGTTGACCCTTCGAGGCATCGCCTCCGGCGATGCACCTCAGGGTGAGGATTTTGGTAACAGTGATGACAAATCATGGCGCGGCGTTCACAATGCTTACGCCATGAAGAACACGCCCACCGATCCCGTTCCACTGCTCCAGGACCTGATCCGCTGCAAGTCCGTCACGCCTGTTGAAGGTGGAGCACTCACCTATCTTGAAAACCTGCTCTCGACGCATGGTTTCACCTGCCAGCGCCTGATCTTCAAGGCGGAAGGAACGCCCGACGTCGAGAACCTCTTCGCGCGTATTGGCTCAGGCTCACCGCATCTCTGTTTCGCGGGCCACACCGATGTGGTGCCGGAGGGCCACGCCGAGACATGGACTTATCCGCCGTTTGCCGCCGACATCGCCAATGGCTTCATCTATGGGCGTGGTGCTACCGACATGAAAGGCTCGGTCGCGGCCTTCGCCGGTGCGGCCATTGATTTTGTCAGGACAGCGGGCAAGTTCAAGGGCTCGATCTCGTTTCTCATCACGGGCGATGAAGAAGGCCCCGCTATCAACGGCACGGTGAAGGTGCTGGAATGGATGAAGGAGAACGGTCACATCCCTGACCATTGCATCGTGGGCGAGCCAAGCTGCGTGGAGACACTGGGCGACACGATCAAGATCGGCCGCCGTGGCTCGTTGAGCTTTACGGTCACGGTCGAAGGTAAGCAGGGCCATGCCGCCTATCCACATAAAGCCGACAATCCGATCCCCAAGCTCGCCCGCTTCATCGACCGCATCTCATCGGCCAAGCTCGATGACGGCAATGATAACTTCGATCCCTCGACGCTTGCGGTGACGACATTCGATGTCGGCAATCCGGCGGGCAATGTGATCCCGTCGCGCGCGGTGGCGAAGTTCAACATCCGCTTCTCGCCTGAACACAGCTTTGGGTCATTGAAAGCATGGGTCGACGGGGAGATCGCAACGGTGACCGCCGAGATGGGCGGCACATGGTCCTATGCGGCGACCGAGGGTGCGGACGCCTTCATCACCGAGCCCGGCTCCTTCGTCGGCCTCGTCCAGGATGCGGTTGAACGCGAAACGGGCGTGCTGCCGAAGCTCTCGACAAGCGGCGGAACGTCGGATGCGCGCTTCGTGAAGGACTATTGCCCGGTGCTGGAATTCGGCCCCACCAACGCGACGATCCACCAGACAGACGAGCGCATTTCCGTTGATGAACTGCGCGCCACGCAAGGGGTCTATGGCCGTATCATCGCGGATTATTTTTCGGCGGAACCGTAGCCTACTTTGAGAAGGTAGAGACCCTCGGGTGGCGCCACTGGCCCGCATGCGGCACGGTCCGCCGCAGCGAGCGCGCGTTTCAGGTCGCGCGGGCTCCACTTGCCCTCGCCCACCTGCCGGAGCGAGCCCACCATCGAGCGCACCTGATTGTGCAGGAAGGAGCGCGCATCGGCGCGCACCTCGATCAGCTCGCCATAACGCGCCACATCGAGGCGGTCGAGTGTCTTCACCGGCGAATTGGCCTGGCATTGCGCGGCGCGAAACGTGGTGAAATCGTGCTTGCCGATCAAGTGCTGCGCGGCCTCGTGCATCGCTTCCGCATCGAGATCTACAGGCAGCCACCACACCTTGCCCTTGTCGAGCGCGGGCGGGCTGCGGCGGTTGAGAATACGGTAGAGATAGTAGCGCCGTGTGGCGGAGAAGCGGGCATGGAAATCATCCGGCACTACTGAAACGTCGATGACGCTGACGGGATTGGGGCGCAGGTTTCCATTGAGTGCATTCCTGAGCTTGAACGGATCCCATGATTTCACAAGGTCCACATGCGCGGCCTGTTCAAGCGCATGAACGCCCGCATCGGTGCGGCCTGCGCCATAGACCATGGAAGGCTGTCCATTGATGATGGCGGCCGCACGCTCCAGCACATCCTGCACCGACGTTCCGCCAGCCTGGGATTGCCAGCCGGTGAAAGGCCCGCCGTCATATTCGATAATAAGCTTGTAGCGCGGCATCAGGTGGTCCCTTCCTTCTCCCCTTGCGGGAGAAGGTGCCCCGCAGGGGCGGATGAGGGGTTACTTGCTACGAGGAGCCATCCCCTCATCCGGCGCGTTCCGCGCCACCTTCTCCCGCAAGGGGAGAAGGGGAAGGGAAAAAGGTGAATTGCTCTCTCATGTCGCACGCGTTCCGGCGGCAATCGGAAAGCCGCGCTGGAAGACATCGGCGTCCATGGCGCCCTTGCCCTCGCGTTGCAGCCTCAGGAGGCGGAGTGCTCCGGTGCCGCAGGCTATAGTGAGCGTGTCATCAATGAAGGTTCCGGCATCGCCCGAAGCTTCAACCGTTTCGCACAGCAGCACCTTGATACGCGTTCCGCTGGCCTGAAACCAAGCGCCCGGAAAGGGCGACAGGCCATGAATGTGATTGCGAACGTCTTCGGCCGATCGCGTGAAATCGATCCTGGCTTCGGCCTTGTCGATCTTCCGCGCATAGGTCACGCCCTCGGCGGGCTGCGGCGTGCAGGTGACTTCATCCTGCGCCAGAACCTCCACCATCAGCCGCGCGCCAAGTGCGGCGAGTTCATCGTGCAGCGATTGCGCCGTCGTCTGCGGCGTGATGGCGGTTCTTCCAGCTTTGCACATCGGGCCGGTATCGAGGCCTTCTTCCATCCGCATGATGGTGATGCCCGACTCCGCATCACCCGACATGATGGCGCGCTGGATGGGTGCGGCACCCCGCCAGCGCGGCAGCAGCGAGGCATGGACATTGAAGCAGCCGAGCTTCGGCATATCGAGAACGGATCCTGGCAGCAGCAGCCCGTAGGCGACGACGACAGCGGCATCGGTTTGGAGCGCCGCGAAACGCGCCTGCTCGTCGGCTGATTTCAGCGATGTGGGCGTGCGGACCTCGATCCCCTGCGATAGCGCAAAGGCATGAACCGGCGAGGGTCTCGTCTCCATGCCGCGCCCGGCAGGCCGTGGCGGCTGGGAATAGATGCAAACGACGTGATGCCCGGCGGCCAGAAGCGCCTTCAGCGTTTCCACTGCAAAGTCCGGCGTGCCCATGAAAACGAGGCGCATTGGCTCAAAGCTTGCCCAGCTTCTGGGCCTTCATGAATTTCTTGAGTACGCGGTCGCGCTTCAGTTTCGAGATGTGGTCGATGAAGAGGATGCCGTCCAGGTGGTCGATCTCGTGCTGGAGGCAGGTGGCGAGAAGGCCTTGGGCCTCGATCTCCCTGGCCTCGCCCTGCCGGTCGAGATAGCGCATGCGGATCCCGGAGGGTCTGGTCACCATCTCGTAGTATTCGGGAATCGACAGGCAGCCTTCCTCATAATCGCTCTGGTCCTCGCTGGACCAGACGATCTCGGGGTTGGCCACGAACAAGGGCTTTGCCGCCTCGCCCTCCTTGGCGAGATCGACCACCAGCATCCGCTGCGGCACGCCGATCTGGATCGCTGCAAGCCCGATGCCGGGGGCCTCGTACATGGTTTCCAGCATGTCGTCCCAGAGCTTCCGCGCCGTATTGTCGACCACGGCGGGCTTTGAAACCTCGCGCAGGATCTTTTCGTCAGGGAGCGTGATGATGGAACGGAGCGTCATGCTCCGTCAGATAGTTGAGGCCGGAGCCGCGGTCAATCGGCCCTCATTGCAGGTCATATGCTGGAATGCAGCGCGCCCGCTTCGGGATGCCCCCTGCGAAGCTCAGGGCCGTGGTGTTGAAGCCCCACCCCGTTCTCCGGCAGTGATGATCGGGGTGCGGTTTCCGGTGCTTTGAAACAGTACGGTGCTTCACGTGGGCCTTGTGTACGGGTGACTTATGACCATGGCTGCGAAGCCTGAAGTCGCCATGCTTTTTGGCGCCCGGGGATGCCTGGTACCAGTAGCTTCCCTCCCCGGCGAGACCCGCATGCTGTCCCGGTGCGTAGATCATTCGGGCCTTGCAGTGCTTATAGTGCTTGTTGCAGGTCTTCTCGATGGCATAGGGCCGGTACATCAGGAAATCCGCCTGGTGTGCAAGAGCAGGGGTTGCCGCCCCATTGATGAGCGACAGGAAGATCACGGCCAGAAGGGAAAGGATCATCCGGTACATGGGCGGTCTCATTGGTGAACCTCTGGTTGGACAAACCCGGGCATCACTGCCCTTGGCGTCGATTGTCCTGCCACAATACGCTGACCGCCCGTTTGTTTCTCGCGGGGGGCCGGAACAACGCCTCGGGAAGCTTCGGCCCTTGCCTTTTCAGCCCTGCCGGACCATATAGCGCCCGGGAGGTTGGCGGCGGACGTGCCGCTCGCCAACCGGGTCAGGTCCGGAAGGAAGCAGCCCCAACGAGTCCGAACGGGTTGCCCGTCCAGCCTCCCACCTCTATTGATAGTCCCGGAAGCCCGCCATGGTTGAGAATTCAAGCGGCGCGAACGCTACCGGCTATCGCGTTCTCGCCCGAAAATACCGCCCGCGCACGTTCCCTGACCTCATCGGCCAGGAGGCGATGGTGCGCACCCTGACCAACGCCTTCGCAAGCGGACGCATCGCCCAAGGCTTCATGCTGACGGGTGTTCGTGGCGTGGGCAAGACAACCACCGCCCGGCTGATCGCCCGCGCGCTGAACTACGGCGACAAGCCTACGATCGAAATGCCGGACTATGGCCCGCACTGTGATGCGATCCTCGAATCGCACCATATGGACGTGATCGAGATGGACGCGGCATCGAACACCGGCGTCGACAACATGCGCGAGATCATCGAACAGGTGCGCTATGCACCCGTCCAGGCGCGCTACAAGGTCTATATCATCGACGAAGTGCACATGCTCTCGAAAAGCGCCTTCAACGCGCTGCTGAAGACGCTGGAAGAGCCGCCGCCGCATGTGAAGTTCATTTTCGCCACGACCGAGATCAACAAGGTTCCGGTTACCATCCTGTCGCGCTGCCAGCGCTTCGACCTGAAGCGGCTGGATGCGGCGCTTCTTGCCACCCATTATGCCAACATCGCCGCGAAGGAAGACGTGGAAGCCGAAGCCGATGCGCTGGCCATGATCGCGCGCGCCGCCGAGGGCTCGGTGCGCGATGGCTTGTCGCTGCTGGACCAGGCGATCGCCTATGGCGAGGGCAGCATAAAGGCAGCCGATGTCGCCGCGATGCTGGGCCTGATGGACCGCACGCGCATCATCGATCTCTTCGAGATGGTGATGAAAGGCGATGCGGCAGGAGCGATCCGCGAGATCGAAAGCCAGTATCATGACGGCGGCGATCCGCGCAGGATCTTAAGCGATCTCGCCGACTATGTGCACTGGGTCACCCGGCTGAAGGTGGTGAAGAAGTCCGCCTTGACCGATACGTCGCGCACCGAGGCCGAGAAGACGCGCGGCGTTGAACATGCAGGCCAGATCGGCATGGCGCATCTGACGCGCGCGTGGTCGATGCTGCTAAAGGGCATCCGCGAGACAGAGCTTCACGCCGACCCGCAGATGGCGTCTGAAATGGTGCTGATCCGCCTGTGCCATGCCGCCGATCTTCCGGGCGGCGAGGAACTGGCAAAAATCGTGAAGAGCGCGCCGCCATCGGGTGATCGCGTGGTGGCGATCAGCGCCCGCGAACTCTTGCGCGGCAATGGCGGAGAACCCGCCGAAACGCAATCGGCCCTGGCCGTGAAGCAGCAAGTATCGAGTGCGCCCGTACAGACCGAAACCCGCGCCTTCTCCAGCTTTGCGGATATCATCGCGCTGGCGGTCGAGAAGCGCGACATCAAGCTGAAGTCAGACCTTGAGGCGCTGGTGCGCCCCATCCGCGTCAGCACCGGGCAGTTCGAGCTCGCCCTCGAGCCTGGCGCGCATCCGGGGCTTCCCGGCGAGATTTCGCGGAAGCTCGAATCCTGGACGGGACTGCGCTGGATGGTGATGGTGGCAAAAGACGGCGGCGACAAGCCGCTCGCCCGCCAGAAGCAGGAAAGCCGCGACAGCCTCTTCATCATGGCGCGCGAGCATCCTGATGTTCAGGCCGTATTGAAGCGGTTTCCTGGCGCCGAGATCATCGACGTCAAGGAGCCCGAACAGATCCCACCCCAACCATTGAGTGAGAGCGATGAAGAATCTCGGTGATATGATGAAACAGGTGCAGGCCATGCAGGAGCGCATGGCCGAGATGCAGGCGAAGCTCGAGCAGGCATCCGTCACCGGCCAGTCGGGCGGCGGTCTGGTCAAGGTCACGCTGAACGGCAAGGGCACCATGACAGGCCTCGTGATCGATGCCTCGATGATGAAGCCCGAGGAAAAGGAAATCCTCGAGGACCTGATCGTCGCAGCGCATGCCGATGCGAAGGCGAAGTCCGAGGCGATGATGGCGGAGGAAATGAAATCCGTGACAGGCGGCCTTCCCCTGCCGCCGGGGATGAAGCTTCCCTTCTGATGTCGAAGCGCACGACCGGGCCCGAGATCGAGCGGCTGATCCAGCTGCTCGCCAAATTGCCGGGGCTTGGCCCCCGCTCGGCCCGGCGTGCGGCGTTGCACCTGATCAAGAACCGCGAGCGCCTGCTGGAGCCCTTGTCATCGGCCATTGCGGAAGCGCGCGACAAGGTGACGGTGTGCAGCGCATGCGGCAATGTCGATACGATCGACCCCTGCACGCTCTGCATCGACCCGCGCCGCGACCGCAGCATTCTTTGTGTTGTGGAAGAGGTGGGCGATCTCTGGGCGCTGGAACGCGCGGGCGCCTGGAACGGGCTTTACCATGTGCTGGGCGGCACATTGTCGGCCATTGAAGGGATAAGACCGGAAGACCTCGCCATTTCGGGACTGATCGAGCGTGCGGGCACGGGAAGCGTCAAGGAAGTGGTCCTGGCGCTCAATGCCACCGTCGAGGGCCAGACCACGGCGCATTACATCACCGGGCGGTTGAAGGGCCTTGGCGTTTCGGCCTCGCGCCTTGCTCACGGCGTGCCGGTGGGTGGCGAGCTTGACTATCTCGACGAGGGTACGCTGACCCAGGCGATCCGCGCGCGCCGGCCGCTTTGAGTTTCTTTACGCCTTATTTACCATAAACTTCTGCTCGCCGATGCGTGCGGTCATTTGGGACCGCCGCTTGCTCCTGTCGTCTTCAACAGCCTCCGGCCTGTTCCGGATTGAGACGAGGGAGTTCAGAAATGGTAATTTTCAAGCGCATCGCATCGACGCTCAAGGCTTTTGCCGCGAACCAGAAGGGCACCACCGCCGTGACCTTCGCATTGAGCATCGTGCCGCTGCTTCTTGCTGGCGGCGCCGCCATCGACTATGTCCGCTACGCCAACGCCGAGACGAAGCTTCAGGCCGCACTCGACAGCGGCGCACTTGCGGTTGCGGCCTCGTCCAATCTGCCGGACAGCCAGCGCAACAAGGCCGGCAAGGCCGCATTCGAAAACAACCTCCAGTCCGCCAGGATCGAC
>JBKJQU010000442.1:0-8610 GCA_046594995.1 Aestuariivirga sp. | reverse complement strand
GTCATAGGGTGCGATCCCTGAAACATTGTGCACGCGCCTGATGAGGCGTGAGGCCTCGCGCACGGCGGAAGGCCCCTGCCGCGCGCCGGCGCGATAGTTCACGCCAATGTCGAAGGGCACGCCAACAAGTGCGATATCGAGATCAGGCGACACATCATGGTGCTGCGTGCGCATGAAGGTTGCAATGCCTGCAAAGCGCGGCGTGACGGAGGCATCGACAGGCTGGAAGCGCGGTTCTTTCTTCATTGCATGGTCCTTCAGAACATTCCGTTGTTGTGCGCGAGCTTTTCCGGAACGGTCTGCAGCACATCCCAATGCTCGACCACCTTACCCTGCCCGTCCAGTCTGAAAATGTCGATCCCGGCATAGTCCGGGAGGCCGGGCCAGATTTGGCGGCAGTGCAGCACCACATATTCCCCCTCGGCTATGACCCGCTTGAACTCGACGCGCTTGCCGGGATAATCCTCGGCCATGCGGGTGAAGTATTCGATGAAGGCATCCTTGCCATCGGCCACCTCGCTGTTGTGCTGGATGTAAACATCGCCCGCGAAAGCCGCCATCGCCTCCGCCGGCTTGCAGCCGTTGAACATCAGATCATAAAAGGCCATCACATTGCGCTTGTTGATTTCCAACTGTTCCTGCTTATGGTTCATGATCACGTCCAACCGCGACTTGAGGAGCGCATCATACACATGGGCAGCATGCAGACAATCCCGGCCCGCCGGGGCAAGGCCGTTCGCATCTCGAAGGGCCAGTCCATCAAGGTCATCAACACTCACGGCAACCAGGTGGTGGATTTCTGGGCCTTCAATGCGGGCGATCTCCGCGAATACTTGGGGATGGAACACTGCCGCGCCTTCTGGACGCGCCTCTTCCCGGTCGAAGGCGACAAGATGATCACGAATCGCCGCCGCGCTATCCTGACACTCACCGAGGATGCATCGCCCGGCCGCCACGATACGCTGATCGCTCCTTGCGACAACGAGCGTTACGGGCTGCTCGGTTGCACACATTATCACGACAACTGCCGCGACAACATGCATGCGGGGCTGATGGAGCTTGGCCACTTTCTGCCCTACACGCCCGACTCACTCAATCTGTTCATGAACATCCCCTGGCGGCAGGACGGCGCACTCGAATGGGGCAATTGCCTGTGCAAGCCCGGCGACCATGTGGTGTTCAAGGCCGAGATGGATGCGATCATCGTGTTCTCCGCCTGCCCGCAGGACATGCTGCCCATCAACAACGGCATCACCACCGAAGCGCACTTCCAGGTTCTGGACTGATCAGCCCTCGAAGGCATCATACACTGCTTCCGCGAGCTTCATCATCGGCTCGCGGGGCATTTCGCCCGCCACCGCGAAGGCAAGCCCGCCGTCGCGCCAGTAGCAGGCGGTGAGATTTCCGCGCTGCTCCACATGCAGGGCCGTTTCATTGCTTTCTGCCGCCGCAGACAGGTAGATCGTGATGCGGTTCGACTGCGCATCCTCATACATCAGCAAAGCTGCCGGCCGCTCGTCCGCTGCCAGCAGCCGTCCACCCAGCAGCTTGTAACCTTCAGCCGTCAGGTCGGGCACCTGAAAGGGTGTGCCCACGCGCTTGGACAGCCAGTTCTGAAGATGATCCTTCTCGTCGGCGCGCACTTCGACGGGATGGCGCACTTCAACGGCATAAATGGCATGCGCGTTGAGCGCCCGGTTGGCGAAATCCGCCACATGTGATTGCCCCATATTGATGGCGAGAAACCAGCCGCCAAATCCGCCGAGCAGCAGCAGGGCCAATGCCGCCGCGATCGCCATGTAGGGTCGCGCCATGATCCCGCCGCCAGACCTCAGGGCCGCGGTCAGGCTATGCGGCAGGGGTTCCGCCAGCACGCCGTCATAGGTCTGCTTCAGCAGACTGCGCTGATATCGCCAGTCTTCCACGCGTTGGGCCATTTCGGGATTGGCGCGCAGCAGGTCCTCGATCTCGGTGCGCTGCTCGCCTGAAACCTCGTTGTCCACATAGGCATGGAGCGCCCAGTCGTCGATCATGCCGGTCTTCATTTCATCCGCCTCAGAACCGTATGCCCGCGGACTTCGAGCAGTTGCCTCAACTGTTCTCGCGCCCGCGACAGGCGCGACATCACGGTGCCAAGCGGCACCCCCAGAATTTCAGCCACGTCGCGGTAGCTCATCTCTTCGAGACCGACAAGAACGATCACCTCGCGATGCTGCGACGACAGCCGGTCCAGCGCCTCCGTCACCGATCCGGCGGAAAGCCGTTCCTCCTGTGCCGGGGGAACCGCACCCTCGCCATCGCTCAGATCGTCCACGTTTTTCACCACGCCCGAGCGTCCGGAACGGCGCAAACCGCTGATGTAGATGTTCCTCAACACCGCATAGAGCCAGGCCCGCAACGGCCGCGCGGGATCGTAGAGATGGCTCTTGTTCAGCGCCCGCTCCACGCAATCCTGCACGAGGTCGTCAGCAAGTGCTGCATCACCCGTCAGCGCCCGCGCAAAGCGCCGGAGGGATGCCAACTCACCGCTCAGTTGCGTCCGGAAATCCATCGTCGCCCCTTCTGAAAAGAGTTACGCGGGCGGGATGCGGCTTATTCCAGCAACCCTACTTCGCTGGCACCCACTTCTCACGCATCGTTACCAGCTCCTCCGATGCGGTAGGGTGCACCGCCATCGTGGCATCGAAGTCGGATTTCTTCGCACCCAGCCGCAGCGATATCCCTAAAAGCTGTGCCATCTCGCCCGCATCGGGCCCGCAGATGTGGCAGCCCAGCACGCGATCAGTGTCGCCGTCGACCACCAGTTTCATCAACGTCCGCTCGTCGCGGCCAGACAGCGTGTGCTTCATCGGCCGGTAACTGGTCTTGTAGATGTCGACGTTCTTGAAGCCCTGCCTTGCGAGTTCCTCAGTCATCCCCACGGTGCCGATCTCGGGCTGAGAGAACACCGCCGTCGGGATCAGCGAATGATCCACCGCGACCGGCTTTCCGCCGAACACCGTATCGGCGAAGGCATGGCCCTCGCGGATGGCGACGGGCGTCAGGTTCACGCGGTTGGTCACATCACCCACCGCGTATATCGAGGGCACGCTAGATTGCGAATAGGCATCGACCTTCACCGCCATATGCGGCGTCAGGTCCACGCCGATTTCGGCGAGGCCCAACCCCATGACATTGGGAATGCGGCCCGTCGCGAACATGATGTGTCCCGCGCCAAACGCAGCGCCATCGTTCAGCGTCACACGTACGCCGGTGCCCGAAGGGTCGATCCGCGCAATATCGCTCCGTGTACGGATTTCGATGCCCTTTTTCTTCATCTCGGTCGAAAGATGAATGCGAATATCTTCGTCGAAGCCGCGCAGGATATTGTCACCCCGGCAGATCAGAACCGTTTCGACGCCGAGACCGGAGAAGATTCCGGCAAACTCCACCGCGATGTAACCGCCGCCCACGATGCAAATGCGGGATGGGAGCCTGTCCAGATGGAATGCCTCGTTGGAGGTGATCGCCAGCTCATGGCCGGGCAAATGGCGCGGCACGAAGGCGGTCGCACCCGTGGCCATCAGAATGTACCGGGCCGTCACCTTGCGGCCGCTCGCCAGCATCACGGTGTTGGCGTTCACCACCACAGCACGTTCGAGGATCAGTTCGGCGCCTGCGCCTTCAAGGTTCCGGATATAGGCCTTGTTAAGACGGTCGATCTCCTTGTCCTTGTTCTCGATGAGCGTCGCCCAGTCGAACGACACCTTGTCCGTCGTCCAACCGAAGCCCACCGCATCCTCGAATTCCTCGGCGAATTTCGAGGCATAGACGAAGAGCTTCTTCGGCACGCAGCCGCGGATCACACAGGTGCCGCCGACGCGGTATTCCTCCGCCACCGCCACTTTGGCGCCATAGCGCGCCGCAATGCGCCCGGCGCGAACCCCGCCGGAGCCCGCGCCGATGACGAAAAGATCGTAGTCGAAACCCGTCATTGCTTCCGCATCTTGGCCACCGGCGTGTTCGGGGTCTTGTCCAGTTGCTTCACGCCAGTCTTCGTTGCCAGCAGAACGCGGCCGCATATGCCGATGAACAGGCCGTGATCGACAACGCCCGGCAGAATGTTCAGGAGATTGGACAGCTTCACGGGATCCGGAATCCAGCCGATTGCCGCATCGATAATGATGTTGCCGCCATCGGTCTGAAAGGGCTTGCCGTCCTTGGTACGTACCGTCAGCTTCGCTGCAAGATTGCAGGACTTCAGCGCATTCTCGATTTTCCAGGCCGTGGCCTTGAAGCCAAAGGGCACCACTTCGATGGGCAGCGGGAACTTGCCGAGCCTCGTCACCTGCTTTGACTCATCGGCGATCACGAACATGTAGCGCGAGGACGACGCGACGATCTTTTCCATCAGCAGCGCGCCGCCGCCGCCCTTGATCAGGTTGAAGTTGCCGTCGAACTCGTCGGTACCGTCAACTGTCAGGTCGAGGCGTGGGAACTCCTCCAGCGTGACGAGCGTGAAGCCGTTGGTCTTCGCACGGTCGTAGGTTGCGCGCGACGTCGGCACCACCTTCACGTCGAAGCCCTCGCGCACTTTCGCGCCCAGAAGGTCGATGAAATAGTTCGCGGTGGAACCGGTGCCAAGACCGATCTTCATTCCGGGCCGCACGAGATCGACCGCAGCCTGTGCTGCCGCTTTTTTCTGTTCTTCAGAAGACATCATTCATGAAATCCATTCAGAGTATTGTCAGAGAGTAGTTCGGATATAACCTCAATCAAACCTTCCATCACGTTGACGGGAACAGGAATCGAGATTATGCCATGTGCCAAAGAAGTTCGAATCCTACCGGCCTCCAACAGCATTTCGCCACGCCGACTGTCGACAAGTCCTTCGGACACAAGCTTCTCTACTATCGTTCGAGGAAGATAGCGCTGTGATCCACCTTCCATTTCTTGCGGAAACACGAACTTAACAGAGGCTTCCAGCAGTCCCCACGCAAAGAGGATCGCAACTTTTGAGTTTCCCTGCTGAACAAGATCTTTTACAAGTTTCAGTTCTTCAAGAATCTCATCTTTTTGCGGACTTTGCTCGAGTAGACTTGGATTGACTAGAACTAGTTCAAAATTCCAACCTTTGTGTTTTGGCACTTCGTTCGCCAGAAACTTCACAAGTGCGCTATTCTCAGCAGACTCGCTGGTTCGTTTAACTTCTATGATTACCCCTTCACTTCCCTTTCGCGCAATTGCGTCGGGTCGTACGCCTTCGAGAAAGCTAGGCATAGCATCGCCGGTTGGCTCAATTAGAAATTCGTAACCACTGCTTTCGTATCGCCGCCTAACTTCGGTAAGGGCGTCGATTTCCTCAGCACTTTGGGTCGAGTTCATAAAGGTATCTCCTCATGATCCGGAGGGCGTCCCAGAACGACATAAACGAACTGGTCATAAGTATTCAACGCAAATGCTAAAACTTCCGTCGGATTTTTGATCGCGGCAATAGTAGACTGATCAGTTTTGCGCGAGACAAGCTGGGTGATCAAGCCGTCGTCTTCCAACAGATACCCTTTCAATGCGTCGAAAATCGGCTTTCCAATATTGTCAACGTCGATACTTGTTTCGTCACGATAAAAATAAATGAGGGCGGCGCTGATCTCTGTTGTGTAGGGTGGCCGTCCGCCGTCATGATAGCCCGACGCTGCCCGCCGTACCGATTCAATCCACTCGTCACGAACTTTGCGCCGCCTTGCCTGACGCGAGCGCGGTATTCCGACTACGACGAAGTCAAAGCGGTCCACTACCTCTAACCTCTATTTCCCGAGCCCGCCCATCAGCATGTATTTCATTTCAAGATATTCCTCGACGCCATGGTGCGAGCCTTCGCGGCCGAGGCCTGACTCCTTCATGCCGCCGAAGGGGGCTTCCGCCGTTGAGATGATGCCTTCGTTGATGCCGACCATGCCATACTCAAGGCCTTCCGCCACGCGCCAGACGCGGCCGATGTCACGCGAATAGAAATAGCAGGCAAGCCCGAACTCGGTGTCGTTGGCCATCTCGATCGCCTCTTCCTCGGTCTTGAAGCGGAACAGAGGCGCCACGGGGCCGAATGTCTCCTCGCGCGCCACCGCCATGTCGGAGGTCACATCGCGGATCAGCGTCGGCTCGAAGAAGTTGCCGCCCAGCGATTTTCCGCCGACCACGACCTTGCCGCCCTTCTTCACCGCATCCTCGATGTGCTCCTGCACCTTGGCGATGGCGGCCTTGTTGATGAGCGGCCCGGTGGTGATGCCAGTCTCCGTGCCATCGCCAACCTTCAGCGTCTTCACCGCTTCGGCCAGCTTGTCGGCAAAAGCATCATAAACGCCGTCCTGTACGAGAATGCGGTTGGCGCACACGCAGGTCTGCCCGGCGTTCCGGTATTTCGACATCATGGCGCCCTGTACGGCGGCATCGAGGTCGGCATCATCGAACACGATGAAGGGCGCATTGCCGCCCAGTTCAAGGCCCACCTTCTTGATCGTCGGCGCGCATTGCGCCATCAGCACGCGGCCAACCTCGGTCGATCCGGTGAACGTCAGTGCACGGACGATGGGGTTCGACGTCATCTCCGCGCCGATCTCGCGGGAAACACCGGTGATGATCGAGAACAGGCCGGCGGGCAACCCGGCACGCTCGCCAAGCTCGGCCAATGCCAGGGCCGACAGCGGCGTTTCATTGGCGGGCTTGCACACGAAGGCGCAGCCGGCGGCCAGAGCCGGGCCGGCCTTGCGGGTGATCATCGCATTGGGGAAGTTCCACGGCGTGATGGCGGCAACAACGCCCACCGGCTGCTTGATGACCAGCATGCGGCCATTGGGCCACGGCGAAGGGATTGTCTCGCCATAAACGCGTTTTCCCTCTTCCGCGAAAAACTCGATGAAGCTCGCGCCATAGGCGACTTCGCCGCGCGATTCGGCGAGCGGCTTGCCCTGTTCCGCCGTCATGATCTGCGCCAGGTCTTCCTGGTGTTCCATCATCAGGTTGAACCACTTGCGAAGCACACCGGCGCGGTCCTTCGCGGTGCGCTTGCCCCATTCCTTCTGGGCGCGCTGTGCGGCGATGATCGCGGTCTTCGTTTCGGCGGCGCCCAGCTTCGGCACACTGCCGATGACGCTATCGTTCACCGGATTGGTGACGTCGATCGATGCAGCCCCACCGACCCATTTTCCGTCGATGTAGCATTTGTCCTTGAGCAGCGACTTGTCCTTCAGTATGCCGCTCAAAGCCTGGGTTTTCCGGATATCCATCTGAGATCTCCCGTTTCGGTTGGCGGGCTTCTAGCATAGGGCGCTCGCTCTCACCAACACACCAGATTTGCGGAGGTTGCATGTCAGATCGCGCCGTCATTTTCGACCTTGATGGGACCCTGGTCGATACCGCGCCGGACCTGATGCGCGCCACGAACCACGTTCTGGCGTCAAGCGGCCGCCGCCCCATCTCCATGGAAGAAGTGCGGGTTTTCGTAGGGCACGGCGCCCGTGCGCTCCTCACCCGGGGCTTTGCCGCAACGGGCGGGCTGCCCGAAGGCTATGACGTGGAGCCAGACTATCACCGCTTCGTCGACTTCTATTCGCAGAATATCGCGGGCGGCAGCATCATATTCCCCGGCCTCCTCAAATTGCTGGACCGCCTCAAGGCCGAGGGCTTCGCGCTCGGCGTCTGCACCAACAAGCTGGAGGGTCTCTCTGTCCAGCTTCTGTCCGCTTTGAACATGACGCATTATTTCGGCTCGGTCGTGGGGCCCGACACCATTGGCATCGCCAAGCCCGATCCCCGCCCCTTCCATGAAGCAGTAAGGCGCCTCGGCCTCAACTCTCCCCGCGCCATCATGGTGGGAGACAGCGAGACCGACATTCTCACGGCGCGCAATGCGGGCGTTCCGGTCATCGGCGTGCCCTTTGGCTATACGCCGAGGCCCGTCCATGAATACGGGCCGGACCGCATGATCGCCCATTTCGACGAGGCTTATGAAGCCATTCAGGATCTCTTCGCCGCCGTCTGAATCCCATCGAAGAAGCGCCGGATATCCTCCAGCACGGGTGCTTGCCAGCGCAAGGGGCGGGACAGCGCCAGCAATATTTCCGCATGGTTGATCCCGTCATACTCGATCAGCTTCGCAGTGGCGCCCTCCTCCTGCAGCCTGGCCGCCAGCCGCCGTGAATTGCGCGGATAGACCGTATGATCGCCATTTCCCGTCATCAGCAGGAATGGCGGCGCATCCTTGCTCGCCGCATTCACCGGCTGGGTCATCGGAAGATCCGTCCACTCGCCAAAGGCGGCGATTGTGGAAGAATCATCGAGCGGCAGAAAGTCGAAAGGGCCCGCCAGTGTTGCAATGCCTGCCACGGATTTTTGCGACAGCCCATGTGCCGCAAGGTAGCGCGGGTCGAGTGCTGCCAGTGCCACATTATAGGCGCCTGCCGAATGGCCGACGAGGAACACGCGGGAGCCATCGCCTCCATATCGGGCAGCGTTATCCCCGGCCCAGGCGATAGTGGATGCCGTATCTTCTATGAAGCCGGGAAACAGGGTCTCGGGCACCAGGCGGTAGTCGAACACGATGGTGAGATAGCCCAGCCCGGCAAAGGCACGCCCGGC
>JBKJQU010000234.1:0-8392 GCA_046594995.1 Aestuariivirga sp. | reverse complement strand
GATGAACGCCGCCAAGCGAGAGCATCTGCGAGCCATATTCGGCAGTGGTGACATGGCCGATCTGTTCGCCGTTGACACGCACGGGTGCTGTTTCCGGCCCCAGGTGCCGGTCAGTGTCGACCTTCACCTTCACGCCGCAATAGCTGAAGATGCCTTCGGTGACCACGGTGATCATGTCCACGCCATCGACTTCGGATGAGACGATGAAGGGTGCCGGCTTGTAGTCGGGATATGTGGTGCCAGCACCAATTGCCGTCACGAAGGTCGAGCCGAGGGTGAGGATGCTGCCGTCCCACCCTTTCTCGCGATCGAGGAAGGGCACCAGCGCACCGCCCTGCTCAACCGTGCGCTCCAGCAACACATGGGCATCGGTACGGACCAATTCGCCACCATGGTTGGCATAGCGGTCACACGCGCCGCGCATGCCATCGCGGATGAAGCAGAGGACCGGACAGGCATCGCAGCGGATCTTGTCTGGCTGCTGGTCCATCATGCTTGCTCCAAGGCCCTGATCGCGGAACGTACCCGGTCTGGCGTCGCCGGCGTCTGCGCGATCCGCGCGCCGGTTGCGTGGTAGATAGCATTCAGGATTGCGGGGGCCGTCGGGATCAGCGCCTGCTCGCCGATGCCCTTTGCGCCATAGGGCCCGACCGAAGACGGGCATTCGACAAGAATCGAGCGGATGGGTGGAACATCGCCGATGGTCGGGATGAGATAGTCGTGGAGATTTTCGCCACGGCCGGGTGTGAACTCCTCCATCAGTGCCATGCCGATCCCCTGTGCAACGCCGCCCTCGATCTGGCCTTCGACAAGGATGGGGTTGATCGCGCGGCCCACATCGTGCGCGGCAACGATGGAGAGCACGTTCACTGTGCCGAGGCGGATATCGACCTCGACTTCGGCGAGATGTGCGCCATAGCCGTAGACGGCATAGGGAGCGCCCTGCCCGTTCGCATCCAGCGGGCTTGTTGGCGGGTCGAAACTTTCCTCCGCGCACTGAACATAGCCGTACCGGTCTTGCGGAAGGCTTGAGAGTTCGACGGCGCGTATGACGGATGCCTCCTTCACCAGCAGCCTCGCGCCTGCCAATTCCAGTGTTGCGTCTTCTCCGGCGTTGGCGAGGCGCAGGAGTGCCCGCCGCAAGGCCAGGCCTGCACGCTCCGCTGCCTTGCCGGTGACGAAGGTCTGGCGCGATGCAGAGGTCTTTCCGCAGTCGGGCGTCAGGTCGGTATCGGGCGAGACGAGATCGATAAGAGAGATAGGCAAGCCGATGGCATCGGCTGCGATCTGCGTGATGACGGTGTTTGATCCCTGCCCGATATCGACCGCGCCCTGATGCAGCGACAGACGGCCATCAGCCTTCAATCCGAAACGGATGGTGGAGGGGTTCGGCAAGGACGTGTTGCCGCAACCATAGAACATGCCCGCGACGCCAACGCCGCGCCGCTTGTGGAGTGCCGTCTGGTTGAAGCTTGCCGCAGCGGCGCGTGCGCGATGCCAGTCATCGCGCAGCGCGATGAGGCATTCGCGGATGCCGACGCCGTCACCCATCACCTGCCCCGTTACCGTCGGCGTTTCGTTGGAGAGCGCGTTGCGGATGCGAAATTCGAGCGCATCCATGCCAATCTTCTCTGCCAGCATGTCGAGCATCTGCTCCTGCGCAATCACGGTTTGCGGCACGCCGAAGCCGCGGAAGGCGCCCGATGGCACGCAGTTCGTCATCACCGCGCGGCTGCGTGCCCGATAGTTTGGAACCACATATGGTCCCGACGCATGCACCGGCACGCGGTTCGCGACCGTCGGGCCCCAAGAGGAATAGGCGCCCGTGTTGAAATCGCCTTCGAAGTCCATGGCAAGAAGATCGCCTTCGCAGGTTGACGCCATGCGCGAGCGCATGATGGCCGGATGGCGCTTGGTGGTCGACTGAATGGACTCCGGGCGCGTGTAAACCATCGCGGCAGGACGTCCCGTGAGCCACGCGGCCAGCGCCACGAAGGGCTGCACCGAAAGATCGAGCTTGGAACCGAAGCCGCCGCCGCAGGCAGACGGGATGATGCGCACCGACTCCGGCGGAAGACCCAGAATCGCGGCAGTATCGTCGCGGTCAAGATAGGGGGCTTGCGTCGAGGCTGTCACTTCGATGCGGTCGCCCACGCGCTGCGCCCAGCCGGCTTCCGGCTCGACATAGGCGTGTTCGACGAAGCCCGTCGTGAAGGTCCCTTCAACCGTCACAGGAGCGCCAGCAAAGGCCTCTTCAACATTGCCGCGCTCCACCCGCCCCTTGATCAGGATGTTGCCCGCTCTCTGCGCGTGGATGAGGCTTGCCTTGCTCGATACCGCATCCTCGATCGTGACGGATGGCTTCAACTCGTTCCATGTGACCGGAAAGGCCGCAAGGTCGAGCATTGCGATTGCTTCGCGCTCTCCGACGGCTGCCGCAACGGCTTCACCCCTGAAACGGGCCTCGCCTTCGGCAAAGACCGGCTGGTCGGCGAAGGGCGGGATGACGCCGAAAATGTTGCGGCCCGGAATGTCGGAAGCCGTCAGTATACGGACGAGTCCCGGATTGGAAGACCGGAATGCCTCAAGATCGCCGAATGTGAAGCGGGCGCGATGGAAGGGCGAACGGATGGCGCGAACCATCAGCGCATCGGCAGGAATTGCATCGGCGCCGAAGGATTCCGTTCCAAGCACTTTCGGCAATCCATCGAGCCGTGGGATCGCGGCACCCACGGCCGCGCCGGATACTGGCGCATCTGCATGAGCGACGTTTCCCGAGGCAGCATCGAGCACAGCTTCAATGATCTTGGCGTAGCCGGTGCAGCGGCAGAGAACGCCGCCCAGGGCATCGGCGACGGCCTGCCGGGTCGGGTTGGAATTGCGGTCCAGCAAATGCGACGCTGCTACCAGCATGCCCGGCGTGCAGATGCCGCATTGCGCGGCACCTCTCGCGAGAAAGGTCTTTTGCAGTACCGCTCCGCTGGCGGTCTGTTGCGGCAACCCTTCGATCGTCACGACATGCGTTCCCGACGCTTGCGCTGCGGGAACGAGGCAGGCGCAAGCTATTTCGCCATCGATCAGAACCGAGCATGCACCGCAATCGCCCGCATCGCAGCCGACCTTCGTGCCTGTCGATCTGAAGCTGTTGCGCAAAACGTCGGTGAGACGCGTCATCGGCGCAGCATCGCACGATACGGTCTTGCCATTGAGTTTGAATGTAATGATGGCGTTCACGGCTTCGCTCCCGCCGCAAGGTCCAGCGCCTCTCCCGCAATGACCATTGCCGCTTCCAGCCGATAAGCCGCCGTGGCGCGAACATCATCAATGGGAGCGAGGCGTTCAAGATGATGTGGGCGGATCATGATCGAAGGCGCGATGCCGGGTGCAAGGCCAACGAGGTCGCCCTCCAATTGCCGCAGTCTTTGTGCCACGGGCGCAGCGGCGCCGATGGCGAGTGCTGCCTTGGTAATCTTTCCATCGGGCCCGCGCTCGATCACCGCAGCAGCCATCAGGATCGAGATCACCAGATAGCGCCGCGCGCCAAGTTTCACGAAGGAGGATGCAGCGCGGGGCGACGGCTCCGGCACCAGCACGGCGCCTAGCATTTCATCGGCCGCAAGTGCAGTCTTGCGATAGCCGGTGATGAATTCGGCGAGAGGCATTACCCGCTTGCCACGAGAGGACATGAGTTCCACCTGGGCATCGAGGGTCAGCAACGGCGGTACGCCATCGGCTGCGGGCGAAGCATTGCAGAGATTGCCAGCGATTGTGCCGCGGTTCTGGATCTGGATCGAACCCACTTCCCTTGCGGCGGCTTTCAATCCATCGAAAGCGGCGGGAAGCGCTGCATTGATGATGTCGGTCCAGGTGGTCGTCCCGCCGATCCTGATAACGCTGCCCTCGCGGGAGATTCCACGCAGGGCCGCGATGCCGGAAAGATCGACAACCGGACGTGAGAGGGGACGCCCCGCATGGGCCGGAAACACATCTGTTCCCCCGCAGAGCAGCAACGCTTCCGCGCCCGCCATGGCGGCAACCGCTTCCTCGATGCTTCGGGGTCTCGAATACAATTTCTGCTTCTCCGCCGGGCACGCGCGGCCCTTCCTTTTTTGTCGCGCGGAGGCGCTTCCAAGTCAAGGACAGCAGCCAGCGATACTGGTCGAATCTCATGCTGAATCAAATTGCTAACATTGCCGGAAGACCTTAACACTAGGCACATCATCATCTGGAGCGAGCGGTTTGGAACGGCGTCTGACGACAATCCTCTCTGCCGATGTCGCGGGATATTCGCGGTTGATGGAGCAGGACGAGGCCGGAACGCTGCGCGAACTGATGGAGCGGCAATCCGGCCTGATCATTCCGCTGCTGGAAAAACACGGTGGCAGGCTGATCAAGACACTGGGTGACGGATTTCTCGCCGAATTTGCCAGCGTGACAAACTCCGTTCATTTCGCAGTCGAGATGCAGGCCGCCTGCGAAGCCCGCAATGCCAAGATGGCAAGCGACCAGCGGATGAGCTTTCGCATCGGCATCAACCTCGCCGATGTGATGGCCGACGACACCGATGTTTATGGCGAAGGCGTCAATCTTGCCGTGCGGCTTCAGGTTATCGGCGATCCGGGCGGCATCTGCATTTCCGATACGGTTCACCAGCACGTGCACAGGCAAACCGCCTATGCATTCGAAGACATGGGACGGCGCCAACTCGGCAGCAGCCATGCGACGGTGCAGGCCTATCGCTTCACGCCAGGTGCGGAAGGCACGCAGCGCCGGCGAAGCCCGCTCAACGAAGCATCGATCGCGGTGCTGCCCTTCGTGAACATGAGCGGCGACCCCGAACAGGAGTATTTCAGTGACGGGATGACGGAAGACATCATCACCGATCTTTCCAAGATCTCGTCTCTTTTCGTCGTCTCGCGCAATACCGCTTTTACCTTCAAGGGCCAGAACGTCGATATCGACAAGGTGGCAAGCCGCCTCAACGTGCAATATGTGCTGGAGGGCAGCGTCCGCAAGGTGAACGACCGCGTACGCATCACCGCGCAGCTCATCGACGGACGGACCAATGGTCATATCTGGGCGGAGCGCTACGACCGCAAGTTCGAGGATATCTTCGAACTGCAGGACGACATCTCGCGCTCTATCGTAAGCGCGCTGCGCGTGCGCATGATGCCGAAGGAACTGGAAAAGCTCACGCAAAGGCCGACCGTCAACACCGATGCCTACCGCTATTACCTGATGGGACGCGGATTCTTCCATCGCGGCCACACGAAGCGCTATTTGAGGCTTGCGAGGCAGATGTTCGCCCGCGCGCTCGAAATCGATCCGGACTATGCGGCCGCCCATGCGGGGATCGCGGATTGCAATTCGCACCTGCTCGATGCCGGAGACACGACAATTACCGTTCAGGAGATTTTCGAGCAGAGCGAGCGCGCCCTGTCCCTCGACGCGACGCTGGCCGAAGCCCACGCTTCGAAGGGGTTGGCGCTCTACACCGCAGGGCGTTACGCCGAGGCCGAAGCGAATTTCAACCGCGCCATTGCCTTGAAGCCCGATCTCTTCGAAGCCTATCTGTTCTATGGCCGCAATTGCTTCAACCGTGGGGACTATCAGAAGGCCGCAGAGCTTTTCGGCAAGGCGGCGGAACTCAAGAACGATGATTTCCGCGCGCTGGGCTTGCAGGCGATGTGCTTCCAGTCGATTGGCCGCACCCAAGACATGGTGGATGCTGCGCGGCGCTCGCTCGCCCGGGCCGAGGAGGCGATCGTCGAGAGGCCGGATGACGCCGATGCGCTGGCCTTCGGAGCGGGACTTCTGGCGCTTCTGGGCGAAACGGAGCGCACCAAGGACTGGGCGGAACGCGCCATCATCATCGAGCCCGATGATTTCTACATGCATTACAATCTCGCATGCGCCTTCGCCATTCTGGGCGAGAAGGAACTGGCGCTGGACCGGCTGGAAAAATCCATTGGTCCAAGCTCCCTGAAATCTTTGAAAGAGTTCATGCTCCACGATAGCGATCTCGATGTGCTGCGCGATCATCCACGTTATAAGGCGCTGGTAGGAATACTCCCGAAATAGAACTTAGGAGGCGTTGTTGACCACTTTTGGTATGGATTTTGATGAGATAGGACGCATTTTACTTTCCAACTGGAATTCAACAACGCGCATTCCGGCTCTGCCTGAATATTGTCGACCCGTCAGCCGAACTGGGGGTTACGAAGCTGCGGCAGCAGTTGCTCGCCTTAGCGGCAGTGATGTTGTCGGCTGGAAGATCGCGGCCACGAGCGAGGCGGGGCAAAGGCACATCAATGTCGATGGGCCGATCATCGGGCGCATTCTGAAGAGCCGGTTGCTGGGCCAAGGTTCATCGGTGACGCTGGGCGGCAATATCATGCGGGTGGCGGAAGCCGAGTTCGCATTCGGATTTGTTGCGGACCTGCCGGCGCGAAGCGAGGCCTACACGATGGAGGAAGCACTTGGAGCCGTCGCCTCGCTCCATCTCTCAATTGAAGTGCCCGATAGCCGCTACAGCGATTTCACCAAAGTGGGTGCGGCGCAACTGATCGCGGACACGGCCTGCGCCTCGTGGCTGGTGCTGGGGCCTGCGGTGACGATGCCATGGCGGCATTTCGATCTTTCGTCTCACATCGTAAGGGCCTTCCGGAACGGCGAGAAGGTGGCGGAGGGAACAGGGAAAGCCGTGCTCGGCGATCCGCGCAAGGCACTCACATGGTTCGTCAACGAAGCCTCGAGATATTGCGGCGGCGTGAAGGCCGGACAGTTCGTGACGACCGGAACCTGCGTCATTCCATTTGCGATTTCGCCGGGCGACCAGGTCATGATCGACTACGGCGAGCTTGGCACCATCGCGGCTTCGATCGCCGGAGCGCCGTGATGCGAATACTTAAATCAACGCCATTGACGCGCGAAGCCTTTGCACCTTTCGGCGACGTGATCCAGATGGAGGGCGCTGCGCATTACACCATCAACCAGGGATTTGCGGAACGCTTCAACGATCTCGCGCATGTCGATTTGGAGACTGAGGGCGGCAGTACCAATGTGAGCCTGCTTCTCGGCCAGCCACCGCCCCAGCCCATCGCCATCAGACTGATGGAGCGGCATCCGCTGGGAAGCCAGATCTTCTTTCCATTGCAGGACAAGCCTTGGCTGGTGCTGGTGTGCGAGGATGTGAACGACTTCACGACCTATCGCGCCTTCGCCGCCACCGGGCGGCAAGGCGTGAACTATGCCAGGAACGTGTGGCATCATCCGCTGCTGGTTCAGAATCCCGACAGCCGCTTCCTGATCGTCGACCGGAAAGGCCCCGGCAACAATCTGGACGAAGTCTGGTTCACGGACGGTTTTGCTTTCACCCTCGATGCGTGATGCGCTCATGCACCTTGGCGCCCGCCACATAGGTGGCGCGGATGGCGCGGTCATCGCCCAATATCATCAGCGAAAAAAGAACGTCCTCGAGCGAGGTTGAAACCTCCTGACGGCGGGCCAGAACCGGCGTGGCGCGGGGGTCGATCACCACCAGATCGGCGAATTTGCCAGTTTCGATCGATCCCGTCTCGTTGCCGATGCGAAGACGCTCCGCGTTGCCGCGCGTCGCCATGTGGAAAAGCTCGAAGGCCGTGGGCTTGTATCCGCCAAGCATCTGCACCTTGTAGGCTTCGCCCAGCGTCGCCAGCATGGAATAGCTGGTGCCGCCGCCAACATCGGTGGCGACGCCGAGGTGAACCGCGCGCTGCGTCTTGCGGAGATGCGGCATCGACATCAAGCCCGAGCCGAGGAAGGTGTTAGACGACGGGCAGTGCACGACGGTAGAGCCCGATTCCGAAAGCCTTGCGCATTCACGATCGGACAGATGGATGCCATGGGCGAAGAGGCTGCGATCGCTCAAGAGGCCGAAGCGATCGTAGACGTCGGTATAGTCTTTCGCATCCGGAAACAGTCTCTGCACGAATACAATCTCGCCGTGGCTTTCGGACAGATGGGTTTGCATCAGCGCGCCGGGAAGTGATGCGAGGAGTTCGCCCGAGAGCCTGAGCTGTGCTTCCGATGATGTGATGGCGAAGCGTGGCGTCACTGCATAACGCAGGCGTCCCTTGCCATGCCAGGTGTTGTAGAGCTCCTGGGACTCACGCGCTCCGGTTTCCGGATCGTCCTGAACAGCGGGGATGGCGTTGCGGTCCATCATGGTCTTGCCGGTCACGAGCGCCATGTTGCGGCTGAAGGCAGCGGCAAACAGCGCATCGGCACACGCCTTGTGCACTGAACAGAAGGCGAGCGCCGACGTGGTGCCGTGCTGGAACAGATTACCCAGGAAGACCTGTGCAGCGGCAGCGGCATAATCGCCATCGGCGCAAAGGCTTTCCTCGGGAAA
>JBKJQU010000093.1:0-2685 GCA_046594995.1 Aestuariivirga sp. | reverse complement strand
CGCGAAGCATCTCGCACCGGAGAAGCCGCGCGTGCTTGGCCATATCGGCGCGCGCGGAACCTCTTACTGGAACATCCGGCTGCTGGACCGGCTCTATGATTTCGATGAAATCCGCGTTCATTCGCGCCGGCCCGAGAGCCGCGAGGCCTTCGCGCAAAAGCTGGAACAGGACCTCGGACGCAAGATCATCGTGACTGATGATTGGCAAAGCTGTGTCGAAGGCGCCGACATCATCGTCGAAGCCTCGCGGCTGGAGAAGCCGCAAGCCGTGCTGAAGACGTCATGGGTGAAGCCGGGCGCGCTCATCATTCCCTATGGCACCATGAGTGCGCTGGAACTCGACTTGACCGACCGCATGCACAAGATCGTGGTCGATGACCGCGGGCAGATGATGGCGGGGCCCTTTGGTGCGCTTAGGCCCCACATCAATGCGGGCAAGGTTTCGCCCGAAAGCGTGCATGCGGAGATCGGCGAAATCTGCGCCGGGCTGAAACCGGGCCGCGAGAATGCGGAGGAGACGATCCTGTTCTGGCATCGGGGGCTTTCCACCAGCGACATCGCCCTGGGTGCGGCCATCATCGCCAAGGCCAGCGCGATGGGCCTTGGCCAGAAGCTCAGCTACATGTGATTGCATGAGCCTTGTTATCAGTACCCTTAGTGATTTCACGCTCGCGAATTTCCGCCGCGTGGTTTGGGATGGCGAGGCCGTGACGCTGTCGCCCTCTGCGCTTGCGCGCATGGCTAATGAGCGCCGCCGCTTCGAACGTTTGATCGAAGACCCATCAGTCACGATCTATGGCGTGACGAGCGGCTATGGCCAGAATGCAAAGAAGCGGCTTTCGCCGGAAGAACGCAAGGTTCATGCGAAAGTGCCGCCCGTGCAGTCTGCCGCTTCGTCTGGCGATCCGGTTCCAAAGCGCGTGGTGCGCGGCATTGTGTTTGCGCGGCTTGCCAATTTCATAGAAGGGCATTCGGCGATCACGCCTGCAATCGCGGAGGCGGTAGCGCAGATGCTCGATGGGCGGGAGCTTGCCGATGTTCCTGCGCGCGGGCAGGGAGGTGCTGGCGAAATCCTCTCGCTGTCGCATCTGTTCGCGGGCTTCGCAGAGAACACCGCGATTGCCGAAAAGGATTTGCTCTCGCTCATCAACGGCTCGCCCGCCGCCGCCGCGCTGACAGCCGATGCGGCACTTGGCGCGCGGGCAAGACTCGATCTCGCTGTGGAAGTTTTCGCGCTGTCGGCGGAGGCGTTCAACGTTCCGCTCTCGCATTTCGCGGAAGCTCTCGAAACCTTGTGGAACAACAGGCACGATGCCTGGGCGCTGCGCCGCTTGCGCGAACTGATTGGAAGCGGGCATGGTGGTGCGAGGCGGCCGTATCAGGCGCCAGTGAGCTTTCGCATCTTGCCGCGCATGCTGGGGCAGGCACATCGTGCGGCCGTGATGGCCGAGGAGATCGCGGCGGAGTCACTTGCCGCCGTCACCGACAATCCGGTGATGCTGCCAGCTGACGACAACCATCCCGATGGCGAAGTCATCAGCACCGGCGGCTATCATAATCCGCACGCGGTGATGGCGATGGATGCGGTGGCAGCGGCTACTGCCAATCTCATCGTCATCGCCGGGCGCCATGCCGACAAGCTGTTGAACGGCGCCGTATCGCTGCTGCCCGATCAGCTCGGGCTTGGAAATTCCACCGATTATCTCGGCTGCCTGCCATTCGCGAGCGGAGGCTATGAGGAGGAAGCGCGGATGTTCGCGGTGACAACGCTGCTGCCGGGTTCAGAAACCGGAGGCTATGCGCAGAACGATGTGGCCTCGCCCGTATTCCGGAGCTGGACGAAGCAGGAGAAGTCCGGCGCATTGCTGGAGGCGGCGCTGGCGAACCTCGCCGTGATTGCCATCCGGGCGCTGGATCTCACGTCGCGGCCAGTGCCGCCCTCACTTGCCGATCTCGAAGCGCTGGTGCGCGCCGATCTGCCGCCCTTGCAATCAGGCGTGGCGCCGGGTTCTGTCGCGGCGAAGATCGAGGCAGCGTTTCGTGCGCGGATCTATGCTGTGCCTGGCGTCAGTTGAACCACACCGCGTAGCCGAGGAAATTGCCCTCGAACATGCCCATGATGCGGTTCCAGGTCTGGGCATCCGTCACCGGTCCATCTTCGAGATAGGGCAGTGCCGCGGAGCCTTGAGCCCACAGGATCGGATCGAATGTGCGGGACTCGGTCAGCGCGCGCCTGAAGTTGATGCCCTTGGCGAGGCGCCAGTGCGGGATCAGCTTTTTGCCCTGCAGGATGGCCTCGAACTCGGAGAGGAACACCATCCAGCCGTCGACCGTCTGCTGCGTGACGGGTGCCCCCGGAATGACTGCGTTCTTCTGTGTGGGCGAGGGTATCCATTCGGCCTCGTCATCCGTCTCGGCGAGGATGAAGCGCCAGTTCTCGCGGCTCAAGGTCACGACGCTTTCGAGATGTGCCAGCGCCGACTTCAGCCGCTCCGGCTCGGTGGCGTTCCAGTGTGTGAGGTGGACGAGCGCAATGAAATCGGCAATCGCGCCATCGTTGAAGCCGCTGTAGTCGGGGCGGGGATAGGCGTTGAGCACGGCACCCGGGAGCCCGGCGCGCGGAAACAGCAATTGATAGCTGGCGTCGAAAGCCTCGTGCTGGTCATGCGCCAGCCCGAATTCTAT
>JBKJQU010000050.1:0-11787 GCA_046594995.1 Aestuariivirga sp. | reverse complement strand
GTCGAGACAACATGGCGTTCGGCTGGCGAGCTCCTCAATGCGTTCACTCCAGAAGAATGCGCCAACTACCTCATCAACTCAGGGTATGGTTCTAACTAAACGAAACATGCTCTAGAGCGGCGCGCGGCCACTCCATGTTTCCTTGGCCGTTTATTCCCCCTCTCTCCATCACCGGCCTTGAGCCGGTGACCCAGACTTGCACCACATGAGACTGTCGAAAGTCTGGGTGGCCGGGTCAGGCCCGGCCATGGAGAGATTGGGAATAATGACCAACGCACTGACACATTCCACAGCTCGAAACAGAAACGGCCGCCCCGGAGGACGGCCATTTCATCCGTAAGCAGCAGAAATTCAGATCGCGTTTTCGATCCAGGCCTGAAGCTGGTTCTTCGGCGCTGCGCCGACCTTGGTGTCCGCCACCTTGCCGTCCTTGAACACCATCAGCGTGGGAATGCCGCGCACACCATATTTCGACGGGGTGCCGGGGTTCTCGTCGATGTTGATCTTCACGATCTTGGCCTTGGAGCCGAGGCTTGCCGCGATATCTTCCAGCGCCGGGCCGATCATCTTGCAGGGGCCGCACCATTCGGCCCAGAAATCGACGACCACCGGAATGTCGGACTGGAGGACATCCTTTTCGAAGGATGCATCGGAAACCTTGAGCGTGGACATTGAGAACCTCGATTGAACGGCGAAGAGCCGCCTGTTTGCGTTGGACTAAAGGTAGGGGCAGGCTACCAGCGGGTCAAGTGCGGGTCACGGAATGCTGATCTGCCATGCGGTCCATGGCCTCGTCGGGAATGAACATGAGCTGCGGCGCCTCGGTCCACAAGAGGCAGAGGCGGAGTTGGGCTCCGGGATGGATTTTCCGCAACGCTTCGCGATAGGCGGCCATCTGGGCGATATATTCCGGGTTGCAGCCGGAAATATCCGCTGGCACATCACGATCGGTCTTGTAGTCGGCAACCAGGATCCCTGAATCCGTGATGACCAGCCGGTCGATTTGTCGGCGCTGCGGGGGCTGGCCGGGCACGTCCACGATGAGGGGCACCTCGGAAAGCCCGCTGCCCGAGAACAATTCGGTAAAGACGTCATGCGCAATCAACGACTTCAGGTCATCGGCCAGCGAGGGATCAGCCCCGGCCCGCGCGATAACCTGAACGATGTGGGCGTGGCGCTCGGCTTCGGCCATATCGGGCAATTGCTGCAGGATGCGGTGAATGAGAATGCCACGCGCCACCTGTGCGGCGGCCCTCTTCTGGCGCGGTGGCGTCATGATAAGGGAATGCTCCGCCGCGGTGACGGACCGTCCGGTCCAGTCCGGCAGGGAGGACGGCGTCATCATACCTTGCCCGGCACTTTCGGCAGCGAAGACCGGATCGTCGCCAAGGCGCAGGTTTTCTTCGCCATCGCCGCAGGGGCTCATCCCCGGCGCCAGCGCATTGCGGACGGTGTTGTACCAGCACTCCGCGGATGCCGCGTTCTTACCCTCGTAACCGCAGATATAGAGTTCGTCGCGCGCGCGCGTCATCGCCACATAAAGGAGGCGGCTGTATTCGTGGGTCTCGGTCTGGCGGCGGAGGTCTTTCAACGCCTGAACGCGCTGCGAGGGCTTCAGTTTCGGCACCGTCCACAGCGGCACCTTGGCACTGCCGCCGGCACCATCGAGCATCAGCAGCGGATCGGAACTGCGTTCCGGTGCCGCCACCGTATCGGGCAGGATGACGATGTGCGACTCAAGCCCCTTGGCGCCATGAACCGTCATGACGCGGACTTCGCTACCGCCCTGCTCCATGTTGCGGCGGATCTCGATCTCGCCCGCCGCGAACCAGTTCACGAAGCCTGCAAGCGAGGTACCGTTCGCCTCCTCGTAATCGAGCGCGCGGTCGAGCAGCGCATCGATCGCGTCATTGGCCTCGCTGCCGAGGCGCGAGACGAAGCGGGCACGCGAGCGGCCCAGCACGCCGGACAGGAATTCGAAGGGCCGGGCGGAGGGCGCCTGCATCACAAGCGGCCCCAGCATGGCGGCAGCGGTCATGAAGGGCTGCTCGCCACGCTCCAGCAGAGCCTGCCACAAGGAAGTCTTGCGGTTTGCGGAAAGCGCCAGAAGCTGATCTTCGGTGAGCGGCTCCGCGAACAGCGGGCTCTTCAGGATGCAGGCCAGCGCATGATCGTCTTCCGCCACGATGCAGAACTGCGCCAGCGCCATGAGGTCGAGAACGGCGATGTTCTCGCCCAGCTTCAGCCGGTCTGCACCGGCCACCGGCACCTGTTCGTTCCACAGCGCACGGATCATCGCGTCGAAGAAACTGTTGCGGCGGCGCACGAGGATGAGAATGTCGCCCGCGAAGACGGGACGCCCCTGGGACGGCAGCATGCGCCTGCCGATCCATGACTTGATGGTGCGGGCCAGATGCTTCGCCAGGCGCCGGCGCGGCGAATGTGCAGGTTCGCGGTCAACCGGCGCCTGCCACGGATCGCTGGCATCGGCGCCGATGGGTTTCGTCAGCGGCCAGATTTCGACGAGCCCTTGTGCTGAACGCCGGGTCGCTTCGTGGCTCCAGTCTTTCGGTGTTCCGCCATCAAGCCCGATCCGTGCCATCGAGGAGACCCTGAACACATCATCTACGGCGGCGAGAACGGGAGGTGCGGAACGATAGGAGACGGTGAAGTCCACATTGCGGAAGTCCTGGCCCGCGGCACTCGCATGCTGCTCGAAGCCGGCATGGACTTCCTCGAAGACATTGGGGTCTGCCCCCTGGAAGGAATAGATCGACTGCTTCCTGTCTCCCACCACGAAGACGGTGCGGTTCTTTCTTCCGTGCCGGCCCTCGCCTGCGAAAAACTCTTCCGTCAGTGCACGGACGATCTGCCACTGCATCGGGCTCGTGTCCTGCGCTTCATCGACGAGCAGATGCTCGATGCCGCCGTCAAGCTTGAAGAGCACCCAGGCCGCGTCAGGCTTTTCCTGCAGCAGTTCGCCAGTCTTGATGATGAGGTCGTCGAAGTCATAGCAGCCGTCGCGGCGCTTGGCCTGTTCGAACCCGTTCACGATGGCGCAACCGAGCCGCAGCACGGAGAGCGTGGCGCCCAGGCATTCGATATCGCCAAGCTGGCCCAGCGCATCGGTCAGGCGCATCTGCTCGCTGGTGATGAATTCATCGAGCCAGGGATTGCGCTTGCGCACAGGCTGATTTGCAACGTCGCGCTTTCTCGGCTCTCCCTCCTTGGTAAGGTAAAAGCTCTGAAAATCGAGAAGCGTTGCGTCATCTTTCTTACACAGGGTACGGAGCTGGATTGCACGCTCCATGTCCTTGCCGTTGCCGCCATCCAGCGCATCGGCAAACTTGAGGTAGGCATCCCCCTCGATTGCAAGGCTTGCGCGCACGCCGTCCGCCGTCGTGCCATCGGCGAGCGAGAGGTGACGGCGCAGCAGGGCCACAGCCGTGCCAATCCCAAGCTCGGCATCGAGCACATCCCGGAGGTTGGAGCGCTGCGACAGCAACTGCGTGAGCAGCCCGTCGAAAGCATCAGCCTGTACACGGTTCGCCACATCGAGCAGCGCCTTGCTCAGGTCCGATGTGCCATCGGCTTTCGCTTCCGCCAGCACCTTGTTGCGGGCGATTTGCAGAAGTTCTACGGATTGCCTGTCATCCAGCATGGTGAAGTGCGGGACGACGCCCGCCTCCACCGGAAAAAGCTGCAGCACGCGCTCGCAGAAGGCATGAATCGTCTGGATCTTGAGGCCGCCCGGCGTTTCCAGCGCGCGCGTGAACAGCTGGCGGGCGCGTTCCAGAAGTGCCGTATCCGGCGTGGGGCTGCCTAGGTTGGACAAAAGCTCCGCCAGTTCCTCGTCAGGCAGCACGATCCATGCGCTCAGACGCTCGAACAGGCGGTTGGCCATTTCGGCGGCGGCGGCCTTGGTGAAGGTCAGGCACATGATGCGCGAGGGCTCGGTGCCGCCGAGCATCAGGCGGATGACGCGGTCGACCAGCACATGCGTTTTTCCCGAACCGGCATTGGCGTTGACCCACACGTTGGACGACGGGTTCGAGGCTTCAAGTTGCTTGCCACTCGGTTTCATGGCCGCGCTCATGGCCGGTCTCCGGAAAGCGTCCACTCGCGGAAGCGCGAGAGGTGGTCGTAATCTCCTTCGTCTTCTTCCTTCTCCATCATCGCGCGGGGATAATAGGGCTGCTGGGGGTCGGCATAGGAGACGAGGATGCGCTTCAACCCTGCGAGATGCTGATGCGCGAGGTCCATGACGGAGCCAACGTCGAGGTCCTTGATCTCGCCCGCAGGATCTCCGCCCGAGAGCTTGATATAAGCAATCTCGCGCGTCTCGCGCATGCCGACACCTTCAAAGCCACCGGCCTCCAGCACTGCCGCCTGCAGGGTGAGCTGTGGTGCAATGCCTGCTTCCACCTGTTTCGCGGATGGCGTGGTGCCTGTCTTGTAGTCGATGATGCGCGCCGCGCCTTCGGCGAAGAGGTCGATGCGATCGGCCCTGCAAGTCAGGCGGAATGTTTCGCCCGCGATGTCAAAGCTCATCGCGCCTTGAGTCTCGGCGGCGATGCGCTCGACGCCCTCGCGGAGGCCTGGCTCGTTCTCGGCAATCCAGTGCGCGATCCGCATGAAACGCGGCCACCAGAAACTTACGAGACCTGGGTAATCCGCCACCTGCCGGAAATGCTCGCTGCCGAAGTCCTCGATCCTTTTTGCGGCATCCTCTGGCAGGTGCTTCGGAAAAGCATTGAGGAAGTCGCCGATTGCACCGTGGAAGATGATGCCGCGGCGCGCCGGATCGGGTGCCGCCGCGATCGGGTTCAACGGCTCCAGCCGCAGCACGTGGCGGGCATAGACTGCGTATGGATCGCGGATGAGCTTCTCGATCCGCGTCACGCTCAGCTGCTTTGGCCGCAGCGCAAGGGGCGGGCGTGGCTTCGGCATGGTGATGGGCGTCACCACCTTCGCTTCGACAAGCTTCCGCGCCAGAATCGGCCATTCCGAAAAACTGCCGGCTAACCGCTTCATCCCCGAAGCATTGAGGATCATCTGAAGCCGGTGAATCCAGCGCGACGGCGTTGCGGGCGAATCGCCGATGCGCTTTGCCCAGATAAGCTTCACATCGTTGCAGCCGAAGGCCTGCACGAAATCATGCGCGGTCTGGCCGATCTGGCACTCGGGCTGCTTCATGCCCAGCACGTCGCGCATCGGCCGGTTGATCCACGGGCCGCAATCGGGTGCTCCGGGCCAGACACTTTCGTTCAGCCCCGCCATCACCATCACGTCGGCGCGGATGAGGCGCGCTTCGAGCAGGCCGAGGATCGAGAGCGGCGTGGGGTTGTGAATGCGGCTTCGCACCGGAATGGTGTGAAGCCAGTGGCGGATGATGGCGGCGGCACGTGGGCTGTCGCAATGCTTCAGCGCCCGCGCCTCGTCTCTCAAGATGTCGAAGGCGTCCCGCAGTTCATCGCCGCCTTCGCCCAGCCAGAAGGCCTCGCCGGCCATCGCCTCGCAGGCAGCGCCCAGCCGGTCGAGGTGCTCAGCCAGCGTGTCGGGCGGATTGACGAGAAGGGGCGACAGCACCGCCGTGATCCCGGCGGCATGAAGCGCCGCATCTTCCCAGCGTTCCGGGCTGACGCGCTTCAGAATCAGATGCTGATGATCCTTCACCGTGGCGGCGGTGCGCAGCGCGTGCGAGAGATGACCGATTTCAGGTGCGCCGGTCCCTGTGCGCAGCAATGCGATCTCGATGATGCTGGCAAGGCTCCGGGCCTCATCAACCGGTTTTCCAAAGCCCGCCAGATCGTGGCGCAGAAGTGCGCTCAGCGAAGGCGCCGAGAAATTCTGCAGCACGGCCTCGATCAGCAGGTTCAGAAGCGAGGCACCGCCATGGCGGATCAAGGGTTCGCCCGCCGAATCATCGATCACGATGTTCCAGCGCTTCAGTTCAGCTTTCACGCGGCGTGCAAGCTGCCGGTCGGGTGTCACCAGGCAGCCGGTCTTGCCCGGCGTTTCGAGGCAATGACGGAGGATCAGCGCCGCGGTCACGGCCTGTTCCTGCATGCTGCGCGTCTCGACGAGTTCGACGCCCGTCATCGCAGCGGTGACGCTGGCCACCCGGCCCGAAAGCGTATCGCGCCAGAGATGTGCCGTGTCCGCAGGGCGCATCAGCTCGCTTGCCAGCCAGCGGCGGGGGCCTGACGGCTCTTCGCCGATTTCGCTCACGTCGTGGCGGCCCGCGCCGAGATTTTGCAGAAGCTGCTTAATCGCATGCTGCGGATGGGTGGGGCTTGCCGCAAGCCAACTCGGCTCATCCATCACCTGATCGAGGCCGGGTAGAACGACAGCGCCATTGGGCAGGCGCGAGATGGATTTCAGCAATTCGCAAGTCGCGAGGATCGATCCTGTGGAGCCTGCGGCAATGAAGGGCAGCTCGGTGCTGGATGCGGCGAGGCGGACCGCTTCGCGCCTCAGGATCAGCGAACGCCGCGCCTGCGGTCCGACAGCGCCCTGTGACAGCAGGCGGCGGGGATAGGCCTCGCGCGCAATTGCCAGAAAATCGAGTATCGCCTCACGGTGGCGCGCGGACTCGATGCCGTAGAGTTCGGGGATCCTTTCGACATCGAGTTCTTCTGTCTCGATCGAATCGAGGAATTCGGCCAGCGACAGGGCAAGGCCATTGGCCTGATGCGGCGCGGCCGAGATTTCCTTCGCGAGGCGCGTTTGCGGATAGGCCTTGGCCCATTCATCGATCAGGTCGATCAGATGCAACATCTGGCCCGGGGCCGTAACGGCGGTTTCGGGTCCCCCACTGTCGTCGAAGGCCAGCAGGTCCTCGTCGATATCGCCAATGGGCTTGATGCGCGGCAGCAGAAGGCCCCCACCGCCCGTCAGCCGGAAAAAGATATCTTCCATCTCACGCACGGCTCGGCGGGTGGGAAGAAGAATGGTCCAGCGTGCAAGATCGAGCCTGCCGGGCGTACGGCCATCGTCGCGCGGGAAGCCGTTCAAAACGGCGCGGGCAAGAACTTCAAGGAAGGGCTTGTCGGGCGAAATCGTGAACACCCTGGGCATATGGATGGTCATCACCGATCATCCTTCAAGGGCGCGCTCGGCAAGCGCAATGGCTTCCGGCGTTCCGACGTGAAGCCAGCGGCCCAGGTGCGAAAGCCCGAACAAACTGCCCTTCGCAATGGCGCGGTCCCACAACAGGTTCATCGAGAACTTGCCCATGGGCGCATCGGCGAAAAGGCGCGGTGAAACCAGATAAGCGCCGATATAGGCAAGCGGTTCGCCCGTTCCCGCAGACTTCCGGGCAAGCCGGCCATCATCGCCGCGCACGAAATCGCCAGTGCCGTCATAGCCGACGGTCTGCTTCAGCGGGCAGAGGAGCAATAGGCAGTCCATAACGTCATCGTCCCACGCGGCGCGCAGGCGATCAAGTGCGGGCTCATCCGCATCGATCCAGAAACTATCGCTGTTGATAACGAAGAAGGGGTTTTCACCCAGAAGTGGAAGTGCCTTTGCGACACCGCCGCCCGTATCGAGTATCTCGCCGCGCTCGTCCGATATGGTGATGCGTGGCGCGGACTGCCGCTGTGCCCAGGCTTCGATCTGTTCGGCCAAATAGTGCACGTTCACGATTGCGCTTTCGACTCCGGCAAGCCGCAGGCGGTCGAAGCCATAGTCGATCAGCGCCTTTCCGGCGGCTTCGACCAGAGGCTTTGGCCGCGTTGCGGTCAGGGGCCGCATGCGCTGGCCATAGCCTGCGGCCAGCACCATCGCCGTGGCGCCGATCTTCGTCACGATTGTGCCTCGCGCGTGCGGGCTGGCAGATGCCGGTCGAACCAGGCTTTCAACTTTGCAAGCCGCGGATGCGCAAGATCACGTTCCAGATAGCGCGAGACGCGCGGAATATGCTTCAGGTAGCCGTGCTTGCCATCGCGTTTCGAAAGCCTGGCGAAGATGCCGAGAATTTTGGTTGCGCGCTGTGCGCCGAGAATCGAATATGCAATGCCGAAGGACTCTCGGTCAAAGGCACCAGACTTTGTGCGCAATGCGCAATAATGCTCATAGAGGTCATCGGCAAAAGCAAAGGGAATGTCGACGCGCGCATCCTGCAACATGGAGGCGAGGTCATAGGCCGGATGCCCCAGCAGGCAATCCTGCGTGTCGATGATGCCGACGCGGCTCAATCCCTCGCGTTCAGGCAGCCACAGCAAATTGGGTGAGTGATAATCCCGCAAGGCCCAGACGCGGTGTTCCGGCTGGGTCAGCGGCAGAAGCTCCGTCCACAGAGTTTCCAGTTCAGCACGTGGTCCTTCGGGAATTCCGCTGCCGTGAATATGCGGCCAGAACCAGCTCGGCAGCAGATCGACCTCGATCAGCTGTGCCGCGATGTCGTAATGCGGAACCTGGTAGGTGGCACCCCCATCGATTGAAACCTGCGCAGGCCAGGATTTCCCCGCCATATCGGCAAGCACTTCGACTGCGGCCCTCATGGGCTCGCGCATGTCGTCTCCTGCCAGCATCATGCGGCCATAGACATTGCGGCCAAGGTCCTCGATGATAGCGAAACCGTGTTCGAGATCGAAGGCCTCGATGGCGGGCGTGTTGTAGCCGCGCGACTTCATCTCCACATTGATCGCGACGACGGCACGGATATCCTCAGCCAGATGCGCGATGGCGCTATAGGGCAGGCCGTTCTTCACCGGCGGGCCATCGGGCCGTGCCGGCATATCCATGAGGATGGCGGATTGACCCTTCATCTCCAGCGTCTCATAACGCCGGAACGAAGCATCCCCTTCCAGAAACGCGCGCGTTGCATTCTGCCATCGTGTGCCGGATAGAAAGACGCGGATGGCATCGTTGCGGGCCAGCGCCTGCTGCCATGCTCCATCAGCGGTGAGTGTGGCGTCACGATGATTGCCCGATCCCGAAAGTTCGATCAGCAACGTATCGCCGATCTTGCTTCCCATAACCTTTTCCGGCCACTCGACCGCGAGCACATGTGTTCTTGCCAATTCTTCGAGACCCAGTTCGTCAAGCTCTTGTGCGGCTCCGATGCGGTAGAGATCCGCATGTGCAACCGGAACACGGGTTTCCTCGTAGGTCTGGATCAAGGTGAAAGTGGGGCTCGGCACATCGAAATCTTGGCCCGGCGCCAGCGCCCGGATGAAGGCGCGGGCAAGGGTGGACTTGCCGGTGCCGAGGTCGCCCTTCAGCAGCGCCACCATGCCGGGCCGCGCAAAGAGCGAGAGTTCGGCTGCGAAATTTTCGAGGGCTTCGGCGGAGTCAAAGCGAAGATGGGTTTGCATGGGTGTTGCGTCTCAGGCCAGCCGCCGCGTTTCGGTGTTGGTGCTCAGGCTGCGCTGGCCATTCGAAGGGCCATCGATGGGGAAGGTGCACAGCACGGTGGTGCCCTGGTTGACCTTGGACAGCAGCGAAACCTGGCCATCATGCAGTTCGACGAAGCTCTTGACGATCGAGAGGCCAAGGCCAGGACCACGATGCCCGCCCGGAATGGGCCGCGACTGGAAGCGCTCGAAGGCTTGCTTCTGAAATTCGGGTTCGATGCCGCGCCCTGAATCCGAGACCCAGAACTGGATGGTGCCGCCAGTGCGCTTCGCGCCCATGCGGATGGTGCTTCCCGCTTCGGAAAATCCAATGGCATTGGACAGCAGGTTCGAAAGAATCTGCTCGACGCGGTTCGGATCGCCGATGAAGCTGGTGACATCAGCTCCGACCTCGACGTTCAGCGTCAGGTCGCGGTGATCGATGGCGGCACTCAGCTTGTCGGCCACCGCTTCGAGCATCGAGGTCACGTCGATCCGGTCGAGGCGAAGCTCCATGGCGCCGGCGTCGATGGCGGTGAGATCAATGATGGCATCGATGATGGTCTTGAGATCGGTCGAGGACTTGCGGATGTCCTTCACATACTCCTGCTGCTTCAGCGTCAGCGGCCCGGCAAGGCCCATCTGCAGGCCCTCGGCAAAGCCCAGCACGGAGGTGAGCGGCGTCCTGATCTCGTAGGAGACGTTGGAGAGGAACATGTTCTTCAACCGGTCGGCGGCTTCCAGCGCATCGGCGCGGTCGCGCAGCGCACGCTCCATGCGAGAGGCGTCCGAGATATCGGCGAAGGTCAAGAGCGTGTTGCCGTCGGGCAGCGGCACGGCGGTGAATTGCAGGATGCGGTCGGCCGCATTGATCTTCCCCATTATGGGCTTCCGCTCGACGTCGAGCCGCGTCACGCCGAACTTCACCTCGTCCCAGGCGACCGTGTCGGCCACCAGGCGGCGGCCATGCTTGGCGAATTCCTCGATATGGGGTTCGGTTTCGAGGAAGCCCGGATCGAGATTCCAGAAGCGCGCGAAGGCCGGATTGAAGAGCTTCATGCGGCCATCGGAACCGAGCAGTGCGATGCCTTCTTCCAGATTGTCCAGCGTCTCGCGCTGCACGCCGATCAGTTCGTTATAGCGGCTTTCAAGCTGGATTTCCTTCGTCGCATTCTCATAGAGGTAGGTCACGCCGCCAAAGGGATGCTGCTCGCAGACCACATGCAGCGAGCGGCCATCGGGCAGGTACCACCAGCTTTCGCGCATCTCGAGTGTCGTATAGGCGGCAAGCTGCTTCGTTCGCCACTCGCGGTAATTCGCCTGTTCGGGAATGCAGCGCTGCGAGCGCAGTCGGTCAAGAATTTCGCCATCCGTGGGGTGCGCTTCCAGCCACTGCGAATCGAGCGGCCAGAGTGCTGCATAGGCCGCGTTGTGGAAGCGCAGGCGCTGGTCGGGCCCGAAGATCGCAATGGCGGTGTCGAGCTTGTTCAACGTGGACGTATGGGCCTTGATATGCCGGTCGAGTTCCTTTTCCGCATCTTCGAGCGCCGACATGTCGATGGCGAAGCCCGCCTTGCCGTCGGGCAGCGGCACTTCGAAGATATCGAGTGCGCGCATGGCGCCGCCGATCACCGCATGAACGCGGCCGACGCAGCCTTTCTTGGCATTGGCGCGCGACTTGTCGAGTGCGGCGCCATTGGCGATCTCGATTGCGGCATTTACCACCACGTCGCCATCGGGCGCCTCGACGGAGGCGACATAGGCCTGGTTCACCCAGGCGAGCTTGCTGTCGGCGCCGCGCAGCCAGACGGGGAGCGGGGCGGCATCGAGCACGGCGCTCAAGCGTTCCACCTGCTTTCCGAGCTTGTGGGCGTCATGCGCCAGTGCCGCGATGTTGCGGCGCTCGCCTGAAAGCGGGCGGAAGCGCAATGTGGCCAGCCCACCCGCCGTGCGGCCATCTGCCTCCAGCAATTCATTGCTCAAGGAACGGATGGCGATGTTGAAGGGCGTTCCGGTGCCGCGCAGATCGCGCAGAGACTCCACCAGCGCCATGGCGGAATCGCGCTCCACCCAATGACCGAAGTCGAGCAGTTCGGCTGGCGTTTCGGGAAGCTTGGCCGCGCCATGCATGGAGCCGACGATGCGTTCGGGCACATCATCGCGGCCTTTCCAGACCACGAGCACATGCGCCTCCGATGCGATGGCGGCTTCGGCCTCGTTCAGGCGAATTTCAAGATCGGCAATCCGGCGGCGCGCGGCATACTCGTCCTTCGCCATCCGGCGCACGGTGAGGAGCGCCCAGGCAAATACCGCGAGCACGGCCAGAACCGCTACAAGCGCAATCGGATCGCCCGCCAGTGTGTTGCCGAAGCCGGCGCCCATGTCTTCTCCGGTCCAAGTCCCAAGGATGGCGCCCGAATCAGCACGTCATCCGCCCCGGAGAAGG
>JBKJQU010000321.1:0-2865 GCA_046594995.1 Aestuariivirga sp. | reverse complement strand
CTGTCAAACGGCCAGACCATTTCCCTGAAACGCGACTGGACAGGGGGCGGTGCACCGGCGGGCTTCCTGCGCGGCGTTCGGCGTGGTGCCTGTGACTTCTTCAACATGGTGCTGAGCCCTGATTACAACGAAGCCCACGCCGATCACTTTCATGTCGACATGGGCCTTTTCAGAGGCTGCAACTGATCGCGCGTTACTGGACGATGACCTTCGTGCCCACCGGCGTGTTCTTGTAGAGTTCGACCACTTCACGGTTCAGCATGCGGATACAACCCGATGAGGCCGCGGTGCCGATCGTGGACGGCGCATTGGTGCCATGGATGCGAAACATCGTGTCGCCACTGCGGTCGAAGAGATAGAGCGCCCGCGCACCTAGCGGATTTTCAGGGATTCCGCCGGGCATGCCGTTCTTGTATTTCGCGTATTTCGGCGTGCGCTCGATCATTTCGGCAGGCGGCGTCCATTTCGGATTTTCACGTTTCATGCCGATGCGGGCAACGCCGGACCACGAGAAGCCTTCCTTGCCCACGGCCACGAGATAGCGCATGGCCTTGCCGTCGTTCATCACCTGATAAAGCGCACGCTCCCTGGTGCGGACAATAATGGTTCCGGGCTTCTCGGCCGAGCGGAATTCAACCACTTCGCGGCCCTTATAGGCCATCTTCTTCTTTGAAATCTTTGCCTTTGCGGGCTTGCGGGCAGATGCGCTCTTGCTGCGCTTGCCGTTGCGGCGATACTCTTCCCAATCGAAAATGAATGCGTTCGCTGGAGCAGCTACGGGAACGAGCACCGCTGCGGAACCAAGCATCGACAGGAATCCACGCCTATTCACGATTTAAACTTCCCCCTCGTTATCCCGTTATAGGGGACTTCTATAAAGGAGAACAGTTTACCGCAAGTCACACAGCCGTGAGATTACAAAACGATGACCTTCGTACCAATCGGCGTTTGGGCGTAGAGGTCGGTAATGTCGCGGTTCAGCATACGGATGCATCCGGAAGAGGCCGCACGGCCAATGGACTGCGGCTCGTTCGTGCCGTGGATGCGGAACAGCGTATCCTTTCCGTTTGCGTAAAGGTATAGCGCGCGGGCACCCAGCGGGTTTTCGGGACCACCCGGCATACCGTCCGCCCATTGGGCCAGTTCCGGCTTGCGGCGGATCATGGATGCGGGCGGTGTCCAGCGCGGCCATGCCACCTTGCGGCCGACCTTGGCAATTCCCGCCCAGTCATGGCCTTCCTTGCCGACAGCCACGCCATAGCGGGTCGCCATGCCGTAACCCAGCACGTGAAAAAGGGCGCGTTGCGATGTATCGACGATCAGGGTGCCCGGCTGCTCCGGCGTCTCGAAATCGACCGCCTCGGGACCGGCGTAACGGGCCTCAGCCTTCTGCGGCAACATCGCCACGGCAGCAAGGCCAAGAAGAAACTCTCTGCGCTTCACGGTTCTCATTTCCTTTTGTACAAGCTTCTTATCAATCGAAATTCGTCGGAAGCGTGGCACAGCGAAAACGAGTGTAAGACGTCGAAGTTCCGCATATGAAAACGGACGGAGTGCATTGCACCCTGTCCGCAAACATCGCAATTCAAATCAGGCCTTCTTGTTCTGCCGGTTCTCGACCAGGTCGTCCACGACACCCGGATCGGCGAGCGTCGAGGTATCGCCCATCGCGCCGAAATCATCTTCTGCGATCTTGCGCAGGCTGCGGCGCATGATCTTGCCGGAGCGCGTCTTTGGCAGGCCCGGCGAGAACTGGATCTTGTCAGGCGTCGCCAGTGGGCCAATTTCTTTCCGCACATGAGCGACCAGATCCTTGCGGAGATCGTCGTCACCCGTCTCGCCGGTCATCAGCGTGACATAGCAATAGATGCCCTGCCCCTTGATGTCGTGTGGGTAGCCGACGACGGCTGCCTCAGACACCTTGGAATGTGCGACCAATGCCGATTCCACTTCCGCCGTGCCAAGGCGGTGGCCGGACACGTTGATCACGTCGTCGACGCGGCCTGTAATCCAGTAATAGCCATCGGCATCGCGGCGGCAGCCGTCGCCCGTGAAGTACATGCCCTTATAGGTGGAGAAATAGGTCTGCACGAAACGGTCATGGTCACCATAGACGGTGCGCATCTGGCCCGGCCATGAATCGAGGATCACCAGATTGCCGGAAGCAGCGCCCTCGAGGAACTCGCCCTTGTCGTCCACAAGGGCCGGCTGGATGCCGAAGAAGGGCCTCGTCGCCGAACCGGGCTTCAGCTTCGTTGCGCCGGGCAGCGGCGAGATGAGGATGCCGCCAGTTTCCGTCTGCCACCAGGTGTCAACGATGGGACAGCGCGCATCGCCTACGACGCGGCGATACCATTCCCAGGCTTCCGGGTTGATCGGTTCGCCCACCGATCCGAGCAGCCGCAGCGATTTCCGCGAGGTCTTGGTAACAGGCGCTTCGCCCGCACCCATCAGTGCGCGGATGGCTGTCGGAGCCGTGTAGAAGATATTGACCTTGTGCTTGTCGATCACCTCCCAGAAGCGGGAGTTCGACGGATAATTGGGGACGCCCTCGAACATCAGCGTGGTGGCGCCGTTCGCCAGCGGACCATAGACGATATAGCTGTGACCGGTCACCCAGCCCACATCCGCCGTGCACCAGTAGATGTCGCCGTCATGATAATCGAAAACATATTGATGCGTCATCGCCGCAAAGACCAGATAGCCGCCTGTCGTGTGCAGCACGCCCTTGGGCTTTCCGGTCGAGCCGGAGGTATAAAGGATGAACAGCGGGTCTTCGGCGTTCATCGGCTCGGGGGGACAATCGGCCGAGACGTTGATCAGCTCGTCGTGCAGCCAGACATCGCGGCCCTGGGTCCAGCCGAC
>JBKJQU010000122.1:0-2742 GCA_046594995.1 Aestuariivirga sp. | reverse complement strand
CTCAACCGCGCCAACCGTTTCTCCAATTCTCCCGGCGCGCTCACGCGCTATCTCGGTGCCACCAAGGGCACCATCTCGCAAACGGTGATGGCGCTGGAGCGCAAGGGATTCATCACCAAGGCAACGCGCGAAGGCGAGAAGCGCTCGCTCAGCCTGATATTGACGCCGAAGGGCATCGAGGCCCTGTCGCGCGATCCCTGGAGCAAGCTTGCGACCACAGCGGATGATCTCGGCGGCAAGACACGGCGCAGGCTCGCAAAGGGTTTGCGCGAACTGCTTGCGGAAGAATTGAAGCGCGATGCAATCCTCAGCTTCGGGATCTGTTCAAGCTGCCGCTTCTTCCGTGAAAAGGGCGGCGGCGCGGCAGAAGGCCCGCACCGGTGCATGTTCTTCGAACAGCCACTGACGGCGGCCGATTCGCAAAGGATCTGCATTGCCCACGTCGAACGGCGCTAGGCGCTATTCCGCCGCCATCTGGATCGCGGGGCTTGCCGCTTTCACATCCGCCCCCACATGCGCCTCGAACTTCGTGAAATTCTTGACAAACATGCCGACGAGCTTTCGTGCCATCGCGTCGTAGGCTTGCCTGTCGGCCCATGTTTCGCGGGGGTTTAGGATCGCGGGATCTACACCTTCGACGGAGACCGGAACCCTGAAGCCGAAGTTCTCGTCGGTCCTCATTTCTGCGTTCTCAAGCCGGCCTTCGAGTGCGGCGTTCAAAAGCGCGCGTGTCGCCTTGATCGGCATGCGGTGGCCTTGCGCATAAGCGCCGCCGGTCCAGCCGGTGTTGACGAGCCAGCAGGAGACATCGTGCTTCGCGATGAGCTCGCGCAGCAGGTTGCCATAGACGCTGGGGTCGCGCGGAATGAAGGGCGCGCCGAAGCAGGTGGAGAAGGTGGCCTGCGGCTCCGTCACGCCGCGCTCGGTGCCGGCCACCTTCGCAGTGTAGCCCGAAAGGAAGTGATACATCGCCTGTTGCGGCGTCAGCTTCGCGATGGGCGGCAATACGCCGAAGGCATCTGCCGTCAGCATGACGATGGTCTTGGGGATCGGCGCCATGCCGGTCAAGCTGGCATTTGCGATGGCGGACAACGGATAGGCCGAGCGCGTATTCTCGGTCAGCGATCCGTCGTGAAGGTCGAGCTTCCGCGTAACGGGATCGATCTTCACATTCTCCAGCACCGTGCCCCACATTTCCGTGGTGGCGTGGATCTGGGGTTCTGCTTCCTTCGAAAGCTTGATCACCTTGGCGTAGCAACCGCCCTCGAAGTTGAAGAGACCGTTTTCCGACCAGCCATGCTCGTCATCGCCGATCAGCGTGCGCGAGGGATCGGCCGAAAGCGTTGTCTTGCCGGTGCCGGAAAGGCCGAAGAACACAGCGCTGTCGCCCTTCTTGCCCATGTTGGCGGAGCAGTGCATGGGCATCACGCCCTTCCCGGGCAGCAGGTAGTTCAGCACGGTGAAGACCGACTTCTTCATCTCGCCCGCATATTGCGTGCCGCCGATGAGGACGAGGCCATTGGCGAGATCGAGTGCGATAACGGTTTCGCTGCGCGTGCCATGGCGTTCCGGATCGGCCTTGAAGCTTGGAAGATTGATGATCGTCAGCTTCGGCGCGAAGCCGCTGTGGTCCTTCGGCACGATCAGCAGATGCTGGATGAACAGCGCATGCCAGGCAAATTCGGTGATGACGCGGGTAGACAACTCGTATTCCGGATCGGCGCCGCCTGCCAGATCCTGCACATAGAGACTTTTCAGCCGCGCATGGGCCATGAAATCTTTCTTCAGCGTTTCGAAGGCCGCACGGCTCATGGCCTTGTTGTTGTCCCACCAGATGGTGTCTTCGGTGGTCTCGTCCCTCACCACGAACTTGTCATTGGGGCTGCGGCCGGTATGCTGGCCGGTGGTAACAACCAGGGCGCCACCTTCCGCCACCAAGGCTTCGCCACGCGAAACCGCCTCCTGATAGAGGACCGGTGCGGGTGCATTCCAGGAAATGCGATCGACCCAGCAAAGACCGAGAGAGGCCAGCTCAGAACGGATGGCGGTATCGGCGGCATGGTCCATTGGCGGCTCCTTTGAGTCTGAGTGACAGAACTGTAAAGTGGCGCCAATTGATCCTGCAAGAAAAAAGATGCCTGAAAGCTAATTTCACATCAAGTAAATGCGGTATCGTACCTCAGAAAATTGCTTTCTAGATATCAATTCCTGGTACGGTCGCCGAGGCCGGCTAAAAGTTTCCGGAGCGCACCAGCCGAAGAGACAGTCTCATCGAACGGCAGCCGCAGAACCTCCTCGTTGCGCTGCAAATCTGCGCCATCGGTATCAATCGCAGCGATTTTCCAGCCACCGGGCGTGGCGCCCAGCAGTTTTTCCGCATAGCGCTGGATTGCGCCATCATGATCCTCGTTCATGTGCCGGATGGCGCCCTCTTCAAGTGCTGACATCTCAGAAACTGAGGGAAACACCTCATCCGCACCCATCGTTTCGATCCGCCCGAAACCGGCCACGGCATGGGCACGCTCCGGCTCCAGCCGCCAGAAGGCAAAGTCGCCAAAGCCTGCATAGAGCGCGGCCTGCGGGTGGCGGGCCAGATAGCGCCGCCTGATTGCTTCATCTTCCGCCTTCACGAAGCGGCCCATGATGGTCACGCGGGGGCCTGTCAGCGCATCACCGGACGGCGGCACCTCCGCCACCATGATGCTGGCCCTGGGATCGGAGAGAAGATTTTTCGTATGCCAG
>JBKJQU010000361.1:0-12814 GCA_046594995.1 Aestuariivirga sp. | reverse complement strand
AGAAGAATCTTGCCACGACGCTGAAGCTGATATCAACGCAGGGGCCCGATGCCTTTTACAAGGGATCGATTGCGGACCGCGTGGTGGCAGCGAGTGCTGCGAATGGCGGCATCCTTTCCAGGCAGGATTTCAAGACCTACACGGTGACGGAAGACAAGCCGGTGCGCTGCAATTATCGCGGGCATGAGCTGATCTCGGCGCCGCCGCCGAGTTCGGGCGGAACCGCGATCTGCCAGATCCTCAACATCCTCGAAGGCTATCCGCTGGCCGAGCTTGGCTTCAACTCAAGCCAGGCAATTCATGTGATGGTAGAGGCAATGCGGCATGCCTTCGTTGACCGTAACTTCCTGCTGGGTGACCCGGCCTTCGTGAACAACCCGCTGGATCGGCTGCTGTCGGAAGACTATGCGGCGTTGATCCGTGCACAGATCAATCCGGACAAGGCCTCGGTGTCGAAGGATGTGCAACCGGGAACGCCGCCCCATGAAGGCACCGAGACGACGCATTATTCCATTATCGATTCAAAGGGTAATGCGGTGTCCGTGACCTATACGATCAACGCGCTTTTCGGCGCGAAGGTGATTGCGGGCGATACCGGCTTCTTCCTCAACGACGAGATGGACGATTTCACGGTGAAGCCCGGCGTTCCCAATCTCTTCGGGCTCGTACAGGGCAAGACCAATGCCATCGCGCCGGGCAAGCGTCCCTTGAGTTCGATGAGCCCGAGCATCGTGACGAAGGATGGCAAGGTCTTCATGGTGTTCGGCAGCCCCGGCGGATCGCGCATCATCACCATCGGCGTACAGGTGTTCCTCAATGTGGTGGAGCACGGGATGACGATTCAGGAAGCAGTGAACGCGCCGCGCATCCATCACCAGTGGCTACCCGATCAGGTGAGTGTCGAACCCTTCGCGCTGTCATCCGACACGAAGAAGAATCTCGAAGGCATGGGATACAAGATCGTGGAGCAATCGCCATGGGGCGCGGCTGAGGCGATCCTCATCGGGCCTGCGGCGGTTGAAGGGGCCGCGAGTTCCGGCAATGACGCGATGGCCAAGAGCGCGCTGGTGCCCGGCCTTCTCTATGGCGGGCATGACGACCGGCGGCCTGCGGGCTCGGCGTCGGGATATTGATGCGTGGGTGGACATTGCGGCCGCCACTCCCTAAATAGGTGAGTGGCGGGCTGCCCGGCGCGTGAAAGACCTTTTTCCCTGGGGCCTATGCGATTCTGAATGGGAGCTGTCCCTGGACCTGGCCGTGGCCTCGTTCAAACGGCGCCCACCTACAACTGTAGGGACCCGGGATCGTCAGTCTCTTCACGGCCCATGGTGGCTCGCCACTTTCTTTTCTGCTCTGCCGAGGTTCCATGGATATCGCCGAGATCAAGCGCAAGGCGCGGGGTGCCGCTTCGAAGCTCCGCGCGGCGGTCCATGAACAGTTGAAGGACACGGCAGGGATTGCCATGGCAGAGCGGGGGCTGCCCGACCTCGGGATGCCGCCGGGCATCGTCTCGGGCTTCATTCCCTACAAGAGCGAAATCACCACCGTGCCGATGATGAATGCTTTACGGAAGCAGGGGTGGGAGACATGCCTGCCCGTGGTCATCGCGGCCGAAGAGCCGCTGGTGTTCCGCTTGTGGAAGCCGGGCGATCAACTGGTGCCCGGCGTGTGGGACATTCCCATTCCGACCGAGAGTGCTACGGACGTGCTGCCCGATGTACTGCTGGTGCCCATGCTGGCCTTCGACCGGGCTGGCTATCGCCTGGGCTATGGCGGCGGCTTCTATGACCGCACGCTGGAAAAGCTGCGGAAGCTCAAGCGCGTGGCGGCGATCGGGGTTGCCTATCAGGCACAGATGGTGGATCAGGTTCCGATCGGGCCCTATGACGCGCCGCTGGACTTTGTGATGACGGAACAAGAGACCTTTTCGTGCGGCTGATCTTTCTGGGCGATGTGGTGGGCCGCGCGGGCCGCGATGCGCTTGCGCGGGAGCTGCCCATGCTGCGCGAACGCTATCAACCCGACCTCGTGGCGGTGAATGGGGAAAATGCCGCGCATGGCTTCGGCATTACCGAGGAGATATTCCTGGGGTTTGTCGCGGCGGGAGCGGATGTAGTGACGCTCGGCAATCACTCCTTCGACCAGCGCGAGGCTCTTGTCTTCATCGAGCGCTACCCTAACCTGCTGAGGCCTGTGAACTGGCCCAAGGGTTGCCCGGGGCGGGGTTCGGCACTGATCGATACGCCGAAGGGCCAGCGGGTTCTCGTCATGCAGGCGATGGGGCGCGTGATGATCGAGCCGATGCTGGACGATCCCTTCCCGGCGGTGGAGCGCGAACTCGAGTCCTGCCCGATGGGGCTCGCGTGCGATGCGGTGCTGATTGATTTTCATGCAGAAGCGACATCCGAGAAAATGGCCTTCGGACATTTTTGCGATGGGCGGGCGAGCCTGATCGTAGGCACCCACACGCATGTGCCGACCGCCGACCACCAGATCCTGCCAGGCGGTTCCGGATATATGTCGGATGCCGGCATGTGCGGCGATTTCGATTCCGTCATCGGCATGGAAAAAACCGAGCCTTTGCAGCGCTTTTTGCGCAAATTGCCGGTTGAGCGCATGAGGCCCGCGGAGGGCCCGGCCACGGTCTGCGGCGTCGCCGTCGAGACCGACGATGTGACGGGACTGGCCCGCATGATTGCGCCGATCCGGGTGGGCGGACGGCTTTCGCAGACGGAAATTACCGGCTGGTAACGTGCTGCCATGACGTGAATTCCCGCCACGCGACAAAAAAACTCTAGTGACGCGCTTGAATTGTGACGTTAGTATCTTTTGCAGCGCTTATAAAAATATTGGCCGAACCAGAGTTCCGCACAGGGTTGCGAGTGGCACTGGAGAGCCGGAAAAGCGTGTGAATATGGGGAGGAAACCGTCAACACCACTTTACGCGCCAGTCTTGCGCGGTAGCGGGTTTGCGTCCTCCCTTGAACCTATCGAGCCGGAACACCGGCATTTCAGGAGGAAGCAGTCGTATGAAAAAATTCTCTACATTGTTCGGAGCGGCCCTGTTGGCCGGAACGGCACTTTTCGCCGTTGCACCGGCTCACGCCGCTGACGAACTGACCATCGTGTCATGGGGTGGCGCCTATTCGGAAAGCCAGCGCAAGGCGTTTTACGAGCCCTTCATCGCCGCCGGCAACAAGGTGACAGAAGCCGAATACAACGGTGAAATTGCCAAGATCCGCGCGATGGTCGAAGCCAATGCCGTGACGTGGGACGTTGTCGACGTCGACACGCAGACCGCCCTTGCCGGTTGCGCCGAAGGCACCTTCGAGAAGATCGACTGGGCGAAGCTCGGCCTCGACCGCTCGAAGTTCATCGGCGGCGACGTGACGGATTGCGCCGTGCCGAACATTCTTTATTCGACGGTCGCAGCTTATGACACGACCAAGACCGCTGCTCCGGCCAACCTCTTCGAAGCGATCTTCGACACCGCCAAGTATCCCGGCAAGCGCGGCCTGCAGAAGAGCCCCTTCGTGAACATGGAATGGGCGCTGATGGCGGACGGTGTTGCTCCGGCTGACGTCTACAAGGTGCTTGGCACGGATGAAGGCGTGGAACGCGCGCTGAAGAAGCTCGACACCATCAAGAAGGACGTGATCTGGTGGGAATCGGGCGCCCAGGGCCCGCAGCTTCTGGCTGACGGCCAGGTGGTGTTCACGACATCGTGGAACGGCCGCTTCCATAGCGCCATCAAGAACGACAAGAAGCCCTTCCAGATCATCTGGGACTTCCAGGCTCCGGACTGGGACTGGTGGGCAATTCCCAAGGGCACACCGAAGCTCGATGGCGCCTATCGCTTCATCGCCTTCGCGTCCGACCCGCAGCTGATGGCCAACCAGACCAAGTACATCGCCTATGGCCCGGCCAACAAGGATTCGGCTCCGCTGGTCGATCCGGCGATCCTGCCGGACCTGCCGTCGGCTCCCGACAACCTCAAGACCGTGTTCTATCCGGACCCGCAGTTCTGGGGTGACAAGGGCGACGAACTGCGCGAGCGCTTCAACGCCTGGCTGGCCCAGTAATACAAAGACCGAGCGGGAAGAGGGCAAAGGCCTTCTTCCCGTTTTCTTTCCACCCCGTATCCGGGAGTAGATATCATGGCGATGGCCCAGGCACTGCCCGTTGACGGAGTGATGCGCTCCGCAGACGGGACGCCGCTGAAAGTGGCGCTGGCACGCGCGGAACGCCGCGAGAGGATCAAGGCACTCGGGCTTGTCACGCCGCTTTTCGCCTTCATCGTGCTGTCTTTCCTCGTTCCCATCTTCGTGATGCTCTACAATGCCGTATACGATCCGGACGTGGCAGAAAACCTGCCGGCGACCGTCGTCGCGCTGCAACAGTGGGACGGCAAGGATTTGCCATCCGAGGATGTCTTCGCGGCCTTCGTCAACGATCTCAAGAATCCCAAGTCCGACAATGCCATCGCGCTCGTCGGCAAGCGGCTCAACTACGAAATCTCGGGCATGCGTTCCAAGGTGGTGGCCACGGGCCGCAAGGTGAAGGCGCTCGAGACCGGACCTTACAAGGACGCCGTGATTGGAATCGACAAGGTGTGGGCCAACCCGGACACCTGGGCCACGATCAAGCGTTCCTCATCGGTCTATACGCCATTCTATCTCCTCGCCATGGTGGACATGCGGCAGGGTGCCGACGGATCGATCGAGGCGGTGCCCGCGGACCGCTCCATCTATATCGACATATTGATCCGGACACTGGGCATTTCGCTTCTCGTCACGATCACCACGTTGTTGCTCGGCTATCCCGTCGCCTACATGCTGGCGACGTCGCCGCAGAAGACGGCATCGATCCTGATGATCTTCGTGCTGCTGCCGTTCTGGACGTCACTTCTGGTGAGGACGACCGCATGGACCATCCTGATGCAGGATGGCGGTGTGTTTGCGCAATTCCTGAACATCACTGGCATCACCTGGCTGCTCAACATCACCGGGCTCGTCGAAGGCACGCCGCAACTGTTCAAGACGCGCTTTGCGACCGTCGTTGCCATGACGCATATCCAGCTGCCCTTCACGCTGCTGCCGATCTACTCCGTGATGAAGACGATCTCGCCCAACTACATGCGGGCGGCGAAATCGCTGGGCGGCACGCCGTTCTATTGCTTCCTGAGAGTCTACATGCCGCAAACGCTGCCCGGTGTCGCCGCGGGCTGCCTGCTCACCTTCATCCTGTGCCTTGGCTACTACATCACGCCGGCACTTGTGGGCGGGCCGACAGACCAGATGGTTTCGGGCTTCATCGCCAGTGCCATCAACAGCGAAAACAACTGGGGCAAGGCTTCAGCGCTTGGCGTCATCCTGCTTATCGCGACGCTCATTCTCTACTACGTCTATAACAAGCTGATCGGCATCGACCGGATGAAGCTGGGGTAAGAAGCATGGCCGTTCCATCTTATTTCACCACCGGCGAAAAGGTCGCGCATTACGCGGTGCGCGTGTTCGTGGGCGTCGTTCTGCTGTTTCTCATCGCGCCCATTATCGCGGTAATGCCGCTGTCGTTCAATTCGGAAACCTTCTTCAGCTATCCGATGCCCGGCTATTCGCTTCGATGGTACGAGGACTTCTTCTTCAACGAACGCTGGACGGGCGCGCTGAAGATGAGCTTCCTCATCGCCATCGCGACGACGATCCTCGCGACCTTCCTCGGCACCATTGCCGCACTGGGCCTCTCTCGCGCCAATTTTCCGGCGCGGGCGAGCGTGATGGCGGTGCTGATCTCGCCAATGATCGTGCCCGTCATCATTTCCGCCGTCGGCATGTTCAAGTTCTATGCGCAGATGGGGATCGCGGGCACGCTCGTGGGCGTGATCCTCGCTCATACAGCACTGGCGACGCCCTTCGTCGTCATCACGGTGACGGCAACGCTGTCGAGCTTCGACAAGACGCTGATCCGCGCGGGCGCATCATGTGGCGCGGCACCGCATACGGTGTTTTTCAAGGTCGTCATGCCGCTCATTCTTCCGGGCATGATTTCGGGTGCGCTGTTTGCTTTCGTCACTTCGTTCGACGAAGTGGTGGTGGTGCTGTTCCTTGCCAGCCCGGAACAACGCACGCTGCCGCTCCAGATGTTCTCGGGCATCCGCGAGATGATTTCGCCGACGATCACCGCAGCGGCGACGGTTCTTGTGCTGATCTCCACCGCGATGCTGGTGACGGTGGAAGTGTTGCGGCGGCGCTCTGAAAAGCTGCGCGGCATCGCGGTTTAAGAGCTGGATTGATCGAACTGCTCCTGCACCCAGTTGCAGAATAAGAGGGCCACGGCTGAGATCTGCCTCGTACGCGGCCAGAAATGTGACGAGTGCGGCGGCGCAGCGCGGCACTTCAATTTGATCCGGAGGATGCGGGATGGCTGAAGTTCTGAAGCGCAATGTGGTGTCGTCGTTCCTTGAGGGCGGCTGGAACTATGGAACATGGGGTGGGCCCTATCACCACCTCCATCAGCAACGGGGTGCCAAATACTGCGTCTACAACAACCGCCTGATGGCGGTGGACCAGGGCGGTGACCGCTTCGAGGAATACTGGAAGCAGCGGCGGGAGGCAGGCCTAGTCGATACTGGCGAAAGGCCGATCGAGATTGCAGGGCCGGACGCGGAGGCGCTGTGCAACAAGTTGTTCACCCGCAATATCTCTACCCTGAAGCCGGGCCGCGCGGGCTATGGCCTGCTGCTCTATCCCGATGGCGGCATTCTCTGCGACGGCATCCTCATGCGGCTCGAGCAGGACAAGTTCTGGTATGTCCAGGCGGATGGCCCCGTCTATTCCTGGATCGTTGCGCATGCGCAAAGGATGGACGTTCGCATCCGTGATCCACGCTCATGGGTGTCGCAGGTTCAGGGGCCGCGCGCGCTCGAGGTGCTGGCGGCAGCGTGTGATGGCGGGATGCCAGAGAAGTTCGGTTATTTTGCCGTGGCGCGCGTGACCATGGGCGGCCAGCCCGTGATCGTGTCGCGCACCGGCTGGACCGGTGAAATGGGATTCGAGTGGTACACTCTGCCGGAAGAAATGGATGTCGACGGCGAGCGGCTGTGGAACCACGTGCTGGAAGCCGGAAAGCCATTTGGACTTTCCATCTGTGGACTGGACAGCATGGACATCCGCCGCATCGAGTCCGGCATTCTCAACAACATCTCCGACATGGACGAGACAATGAACCCCTATCAGGCGGGGCTTGGTGGCTTTATCGACATGCGGAAGGCCGATTTCATCGGCAAGGCGGCGCTGGAAAATGCGGAGCGCGGGCTGTTGCTGCATGGGTTGAAATGCCAGGCCGGTGAACCACTGGCGGGAGGTGCCGTGATGGCGGGAGGCCGGGTCATCGGCCATGCCACTGCCGCGGCGTGGTCACCCTACCTCGATTGCGGAACGGCGATCGTGCGCCTGACAAGAGCGGAAGATGGAACGGCATCGGGCGTCACGATGCAGTTGCGCGATGGCTCGCAGCAGCCCGCCGAACTCGTTGAGCTTCCGATGTATGACAAGGACAAGCTGATCCCCCGGGGCCTCGACAAGACGATCCCCGAGAAGAAGATGCTGAGGGCCGGGATATAGACTCCCGGCTCTTTCTTCAGCGCGACTTGCGGAGGTAGGTGGGCTCCTCGGCGATGGCCGGGGCAATGGAAGCCGTGGCCATGTCGTCCATGTGGACAAGCGCGCGGGCGAGCTTCATGGTGGCGTTCTGGTCATCGCCCGCATCCATGGCGAGGCTGCCGTCTTCCAAAGCCTTCGAGGCCTTGGCGGACATGTCGGACAGGGTTGAAATGGCACCGAACAGGCGGCCCGAGGGCGCTGCGTTCATCAGGCTTCCCAGCTTCCGGAGCGAGGCGGCGGCTGCCGTTCCAGACATGCCTTCCGCTGCAAAACAAAGCTCGCTTACACCACCACGCCGTGCCGACATTTCCGAAACTCCAAAGTCACTCAACTGCGGATGAACTTGGCGCAGGCAGACTTAATGCCGGGTTAAGCGGCTTGTTTCCTGGCCTTTCCCCTGTCTATAAGGCGCTCCGAGCTTCCAACTTTCGTCTCCAGAGGTTTTCCATGGCCGGCCACTCACAATTCAAGAACATCATGCACCGCAAGGGCAAGCAGGACAAAATGCGGTCCAAGATCTTCTCGAAGCTGTCGCGTGAGATCACGGTGGCGGCGAAGGCCGGCCTGCCGGACCCTTCCGCCAATGCCAGGCTTCGCCTCGCCATCCAGAACGCCCGGGCCGAGAACCTGCCGAAGGACAATATCGAACGCGCCATCAAGAAGGCGGCAGGCGGCGATGCCGAGACCTATGATGCGGTTCGCTACGAGGGGTATGGACCGGGCGGCGTTGCCGTGATCGTCGAGGCGCTGACCGACAACCGCAACCGCACGGCTTCGAACGTGCGCTCGCTGTTTACGAAATATGGCGGGAACCTCGGCGAGTCAGGCTCGGTTGGCTTCATGTTCATCCGCGCAGGTGAAATTGTTTACCCCGCCGCCAAGGCCTCCGCCGATGCGATGATCGAGGCGGCGATCGATTGCGGTGCGGATGATGCTATATCGGACGAGACGGGCCACACCATCACCTGTGCCTTCGAGTCGATTGGCGAAGTGTCCTCCACGCTCGCCGTCAAGTTTGGCGATGCTTCATCGGTCAAGGTCGTGTGGAAGGCGCAGACCATGACGCCGGTCGACCAGGAAAAGGCCGAGACACTGATGAAGCTGGTGGATGCGCTGGACGAGGATGATGACGTACAGGCCGTGTTTTCCAATGCCGATATTCCGGACGACGTGATGGCCGCGCTGAACGCCGAATGATCTGGTAAAAGCTGCCGATGGTACGAATCATCGGCATCGATCCCGGGCTTCGCAATACGGGCTGGGGCGTGATCGAGCAGGAAGGCTCGAAGCTCACTTACGTTGCCGACGGCGCGGTGCATTCTGATGCGAAGATGAGCCTGGCGGAACGGCTGCTGCAAATCCATGTGCAGCTGATGGAGATCCTTCAGACGCATGCTCCGGATGAAGCGGCCATCGAGGAGACTTTCGTCAACACCGATGCGCGGGCAACCTTGAAGCTGGGGCAGGCGCGCGGCGTCGTCATGCTGGCGCCGGCGATGCTGAAGATCCCGGTATCCGAATATGCGCCCAACATGATCAAGAAGACGGTGGTGGGTGCAGGCCACGCCGAGAAGGACCAGGTGAAGCACATGGTGAAACTGCTGCTGCCGCGGGCGCAGATGATAACGGCAGATTCCATCGATGCGCTCGCCATCGCCATCTGCCATGCCCATCACCGGGGCAGCCAGAACCTTGCGAAGATTTTGGCACGTTCTTGACTTGTTCCGGCGGTGGTCCTAGCAGGAATGGAGTGAGGGCAAGGACATGATCGCAAAGCTCAAAGGCCGGATCGATGCCACGGGGGCCGACTGGCTGGTGGTGGACGTCAATGGCGTCGGCTATCATGTGGCATGCTCATCGAAGACGCTTGCCGCACTGCCCGCGCAAGGAGAATTCGCGGAAATCCACACCGAGATGCTGGTGAGCCAGGACATGATCCGGCTCGTGGGCTTTGCGAGCGTCATGGAGCGGGAATGGTTCCGGCTGCTGCAATCGGTGCAGGGCGTTGGCACCAAGGTGGCGCTGGCGATTTTATCCACTCTCTCAACGTCCGAAATCGGCAATGCCATCGCCTTGCAGGACAAGGCGATGATCGGGCGCGCCAATGGCGTTGGCAAGAAACTGGCCGAGCGGATCGTGCTGGAACTGAAAGACAAGGTGCCGGCCTTCGCAGGTGTCGATGCATCGCTTTCGAAGCTTGCCGCCGAACTCGAAGCCCCAAGGCCCACGGCTGCTGCGGATGCGGTTTCGGCACTGGTCAATCTCGGCTACGGCCAGATGCAGGCCGGGGCGGCGGTATCGGCCGCGATGAGACAAGGCGGCGATGATCAGCCCACGGAGAAATTGATCAGGCTGGCGCTGAAGGAGCTGGCGACGGGATGAGCATAGCGCATCATGTCCTCGCCCCTCGCCAGAGGGGAGAGGAAAGGGGCCCGGGCGTAGCCTGGGATAGGAGAGGGGCAACCGGATTCTTCACTGGCAAAGCCCGGTTGCCCCTCATCTCCCCGTTGCTGCTCGCAACGGGTCCCTTCTTCTCCCCGCTCTCGCGGGGCGAAGACGAAAGGCAAAACTCATGACCACCCGCATCACTGATCGCGAAAAAATTCCCGAAGATGCCATCGATACTCACCTCAGGCCGCAGCGGCTTGATGAGTTCATCGGGCAGTCGAAAGTGAAGGAGAATCTGAAAGTCTTCATCGCGGCGGCGAAATCGCGGGGCGAGGCGCTGGACCATGTGCTGTTTGCCGGGCCACCGGGACTGGGCAAGACAACGCTGGCGCAGATCATGTCGCGCGAGCTGGGCGTGAATTTCCGTGCCACGTCTGGCCCGGTCATCGCCAAGGCGGGAGACTTGGCCGCGCTGCTCACCAACCTCGAAGACCGGGATGTGCTTTTCATCGATGAAATCCACAGGTTAAACCCCGCCGTTGAGGAAATACTTTACCCTGCAATGGAGGATTTCCAGCTTGACCTCATCATTGGCGAGGGGCCAGCGGCGCGCTCGGTGCGGATCGATCTGGCGAAGTTCACGCTGGTTGGCGCTACCACGCGCACGGGGCTGCTGACCACGCCTTTGCGTGACCGTTTCGGCATTCCGGTGCGGCTCGATTTCTATAATCAGGATGAGCTGCTCGAAATCGTGAAGCGCGGCGCCCGCGTGATGCAGGTGAATGTTTCGGAAGAGGGCGCGCAGGAAATTGCCAAGCGGGCGCGCGGAACGCCGCGTATCGCCGGACGGTTGCTGCGCCGTGTGCGCGATTTCGCCTCCGTCGCCAATGCAGACGTGATCGATCGCGGCGTGGCGGACCGGGCGCTCTCCGCACTCGACGTTGACAATCGCGGGCTGGACTCGCTCGATCACCGCTATCTCACATGCATCGCCATGAACTTTGGCGGCGGGCCGGTGGGGATCGACACCATCGCGGCATCGCTCTCCGAGTCACGCGATGCGCTGGAAGACATTGTGGAGCCCTATCTATTGCAGCTTGGCTTCCTCAACCGCACGCCGCGCGGAAGATTGCTGACGCCGCATGCCTTCAAGCATCTGGGGCTTGCCGTGCCGCAGGACCCTGCGATTGCGCAAGGCGTGTTGCCGCTGGGCGATCATGACACTTAAGCACTGGCCGGATCTGGCGGGGCGGCGCGATGGTGCAATCCATGTGCTGCCGGTGCGGGTCTATCATGAGGACACTGATGCGGGTGGCGTGGTCTATCACGCGAACTATCTGAAGTATTGCGAGCGGGCGCGGTCTGATTGCCTGCGGCTTCTCGGCATTGATCAGAGCGGGTTCGAGGACATGGGCTTCGTGGTGCGGCGGATGGTGTGCGATTTCCTGAAACCGGCGCGGCTGGACGATCTGGTGGAAGTCGAAACACGCTTCCTCGCCATGAGTGGTGCCCGGCTCGAACTGGACCAACGGGTGATGCTGAATGGCAACACTCTGTTCACGGCTCTTGTCACCGTCGTGCTGATCGACGGGCGTGGACGGCCCCGCAGGCTGCCACAATCCATGGCAGCGGCGCTGAAAACACTTCCGGATTCACAATCGTAACAAAGCCTTAACCATGATTGATTCATGTGGGGCCTGAGCTCAACCCTATGGGGCGGGCTGCTGCGCGGTTTGGGTGACAGGCCCCGAATCGCCGCAGTTTCGACAGATTTCGCATGTTTCACGGCGCCTTCTCCCAAAGAGATTGAGCAGGATGGGCCACAGAGGCAGGAGCCTTGTGGTGATGGAAGGACAGAATGGATCCGGTAGCGGTCGACACGGTTGCCAAGGCGGCAGGAGATTTATCCCTGTGGCACCTCGTCATGCAGGCGAGCCTTGTCGTCAAGCTGGTCATGATCGGGCTGACGGCCGCTTCGGTGTGGAGCTGGGCCATCATCATCGAGAAGCTGCTGGCGGTGCGGCGGATGAATGCCGCGAATGACAAATTCGAGCAGTTCTTCTGGTCGGGCCAGTCGCTGGAAGACCTTTATCTTTCGATGGGCAACCGCAACAGCATTGGCCTTGCCGCGATCTTCATGGCGGCGATGCGCGAGTGGAAGCGCAGCCAGGAGGCCTCGCTGCGCGCCGGGTTCCAGGGCGTTCAGAAGCGCATCGAGAAGGTGATGGACGTGCAGATCCAGAAGGAAATGCACGAGGTCGAATCACGCTTGCTGTTTCTGGCCACCACCGGTTCGGCCGCGCCCTTCATCGGGCTGTTCGGCACGGTGTGGGGCATCATGGTGTCGTTCCAGGCCATTGCGAACTCGCAGAACACCAATCTGGCCGTCGTGGCGCCGGGCATTGCGGAGGCACTGTTTGCCACCGCCATCGGCCTTGTTGCGGCCATACCGGCGACAATCTTCTACAATATGTTCAACTCGGATGCGGGGAAGATCGGTTCGCGGCTTGAGAATTTCGCTGATGAATTCTCTGCCATCATTTCACGCCAGCTTGACGAACGGGTGTAAGGATGGGTGGTTCAACAGGGGGAGCCAGTGGCGGATACCAGCGGCGCAACTCGCGCCGCCGCTCTTCTGGCGGCGCCATCAGCGAAATCAACGTGACGCCGCTCGTCGACGTGATGCTGGTGCTCTTGATCGTGTTCATGGTCGCGGCCCCGCTGATGACGGTCGGCGTTCCAATCGAGCTGCCGAAGACAGAAGC
>JBKJQU010000181.1:0-3533 GCA_046594995.1 Aestuariivirga sp. | reverse complement strand
AAATAGAACACGCCCATGATGAGCACGAGCGGCAGGATCATGCCGATAAAGTCGCCAGCACCGGGCGCGGCGGCCTGGGCATAAGCCGGAGTAATGAACACAGGAAGTCTCCCGAATGAAGTGTGCGCGGAATATAGCGCCGGTTGCTGGCATTGCAACCAATGGATTGGAGTGGCTTTACGGCCCCCGCACGCTCGGATAAGAGGCTGCCATGACACAGGAAATCGACATTTCTCTGCTCACCCGCATCGCCGATGCGCTGGAGCGGATGGCCCCTCCCCGGCCTGCCCGGGCCGACATCGCCGCGCATGACGCCTTTGTCTGGCATGCAGCGCCCCCCGCGCTGGAGCCGGTGGCGAAAGTGAACCGGGTGGAGATCGGACTGCTCAAGGGCATCGACCTGACGCGCGATATCCTGATCGAGAACACTGAGCGTTTCGCCAAAGGCCTGCCCGCCAACAATGCACTCCTCTGGGGTGCCCGCGGCATGGGCAAATCATCGCTGGTGAAGGCCGCGCATCATCTGGTCAACTCGCAACAGGACGGCGTCCTGAAGCTGATCGAAATCCACCGCGAGGATATTTCCAGCCTGCCGCTGCTCATGAACATCATTCGCAAGGCAGACGGCTTCCGCTTCATCGTGTTGTGTGACGATCTCTCGTTCGATTCCGGCGACACGTCCTACAAGTCGCTGAAGGCCGCTCTTGACGGCGGGATCGAAGGGCGGCCTTCGAACATGGTTTTCTATGCCACGTCCAACCGCCGCCATCTGCTGCCGCGCGACATGATCGAGAACGAACGCTCGACCGCAATCAACCCATCGGAAGCGGTGCAGGAGAAGGTTTCACTGTCGGACCGGTTCGGGCTGTGGCTGGGTTTCCACAATTGCAGTCAGGACGAATTCCTCGAAATGATAGAGGGTTACGCGAAACACTTCGGGCTGAACGTGAGCCCGGAGGAGCTTCGCTCAGGCGCCATCGCGTGGCAGGCGAGACGCGGCAGCAGGTCAGGCCGCGTGGCGTGGCAGTATATCCAGGACGTGGCAGGAAAGATCGGCCAGAAACTCGACGTGTAAGTCAGCCTTCCTCGCGCTCGATGCGGTTCCATCCCTCGAGGTTTCTGGCGCGCGGAACATCGCTCACGCCCAGTTTGAACGCTTCGCGCCTCTCGATGGCATCCATCCATTCGCGCACATGGGGCATATCGGGCTTGGCGCAGTCGAGGCCCATGTAGCGCCAGAGGAAGACGCCCATCTCGATATCGCCAAACGAGAAGGCGGGGCCTGCGAACCAGTCGTTCTTCGCCAGATGCCCGTCGGCAATCTTCAGCGCGCCGATGGCTTTCTTTTCCGCCTCAGCCACGGCGGCGGCGTCGCACTTGCCGGGCGCCGTACGCACCGTGTTCATGAATATGGTGCTGACAGCAGGTGCGAAGGCATTGTGCTGCCATTCCATCCACTGCTCCGCCATGGCCAGGTGGCGGTGATCATCCGGGCGCAAAACGCCGGGGCGGAAGCGCGCACTCAGGTATCGCACGATGGCGTTCGACTCGAACATGGTCACGTCGCCATCGCGGATGACGGGCACGAGGCCCATGGGGTTCATCCGCAGGAAATCGGCATCGCGGTTGCCGCCGAAGCTGCCGCCCACTTTCTCGCGCGTGCAGGGGACGTCGAGTTCGGCGAGCGTCCACAGCACCTTCTGCACATTTGCGGAATTCCGCCTGCCCCACACCGTGATCAATGGACCCACTCCTCTGCGAAGCATGTCAGCATGCAGCAGAATGCGCCAAAAGCAAGAACCCGGGCTAGTGGCCCGGGCCCTCACTTTGCAGGGTACGCTTTTCTGAAATCAGTTCGAGGCGGTCGACGAGGCCAGGAACTTCATCGGATCGAGTGCCGTTGCGCCCTTCCGCACTTCGAAGTGGAGCTGCGGGCTGGAAACTGAACCAGTCTGGCCCGCCTTGGCGATGACATCGCCGCGCTTCACGGTATCGCCGCGCTTCACGAAGAGTTCCTTCGCGTGGGCATAGGCGGTGACGTAGCCATTGTCGTGGCGGATCAGCACGAGGTTGCCATAGCCCTTCAACTCGTTTCCGGAATAGGCGACGACGCCTCCCTCCGCCGCGCGCACGCTGGTGCCTTCCGGCACCGCGATGTTGATGCCTTCGTTCTTGAGGCCGTTGGTCTTGGGGCCAAAGCCAGAGATGACCTTGCCGCGCACCGGCCAGCGCATGCCCGAGGAGCCGCCATCGATGGGTGCTCCTTCTGCGACTTGCTGGCCTTCGGTAGCATCAGTGGCTTCCGCAGGAGCAGCCTTCGGCAGGGGCGCCGTTGTAAGCTGCTGGTTCTTGGCCGGAGCGGTTTCCATCTCGTCCGTTTCGGGGAGAGATTTCGAATTGCCCGCAAGCTGCGTGGAGGGCTGCGCCGGAGCCGTCGTCTTCCTGGGAGCGGCCGCCATGGCACCGGACCTTGCGCCCGGAATGCGGACCTGCTGGCCAAGCGTCAGCTGTGCATTCTTTGGCAGGCCGTTCGCATCGGCGATGGCATAGGGCGAGACATCATACTTGCGGCCGAGTGAGAACAGCGTCTCGCCGCTGCCGACGCGATGCAGGCCAGCCTTCGAAGACGACGTATCGACGGAGGGGCCTTCCTTGAATGGCTTTGCGGTCGCCCTGGCAGAAGCGGTCTGCGGCATGGCCGGCTGGCTGGCACCGGGAATGCGGAGTTTCTGGCCGGTGTGAACGGCATAGGGCGCCTTGATGTTGTTGGCGGCAGCGAGTTGCGAGACCGAAAGGTTGTTGGCGCGCGCAATCGAATAGAGCGTCATGCCCGGGCCGACCGTGACGTTGCCGCTAACCGGAGCCGATGGCGTCTCGGCGGTTTCGTAATCGGGGGTGCTGACCTGCGGAGCACCGGGTGCAGCGGCAACTGCGGGCTGCTTGTACTTCGGCGCCTGGTAAGACTTGGAATAATCGTAGGAAGGCGTCTTCACCGAGGCATTGGTGAGCGGCTTCGACGTTATGGCGTCATCCGAGCCCGCTGCCTGGTAGGGCTTTGCCGCGGCGCTCTTTGGAACGGACGCGGTATAGACCGGATCTGAGTCCGAGGGGTTCTCCGCGAACCTGTCGGCATCGGCGGAGCATGCTGCCAGCAAGACCGTTGCGGCGGCAGAGAGGAGAAACTTGGACTTAGACGCATTCCAAGCGAAACGATTTACGATGGACGACATGCCCGCACTCCAGAACAAACTGACACAATGAAAATGACTTGTTTAGGTTAAGGGACAGTTAGCGCTGGAACAGTTTCCGCCAGCAAACGGACATTTACATTTCAGTCCTCGACCACGACCTGCGAACCGACCTGCACGCGCTCATAGAGATCGATTACCTCTTCGTTCATCATCCGGATGCAACCCGAGGAGACCGCCTGGCCAATGCTCCAGGGCTGGGTTGTGCCGTGGATGCGGAATTCGGTTTCGCCGATGTAGATGGCGCGGGCGCCAAGCGGATTATCCGGGCCGCCTGGCATGAAG